>JANRAT010000300.1 GCA_030727885.1 Rhodospirillales bacterium
GGCCACAGACAGCACGCTGAGCGAGATCAGCGCACGACGGCTCAGCAGGCGCATGCCGAGACGCATGACCAGTCTTGAATTGCAGACCGAGGCGCTGCCGATGGCCAGTGCCGCCATGCCGAAAAACAGCGCAAACAACGGGCCGAGCTGATAGGTGGTCTGGAACACCTGCCGGGCCGAGCTCAGATAACCGACGAACACACCGTAAATGAAGCCGGCGCTCAGGGTATAGCCGACGGCTGTGCGGTAGCTGCAGATCTCCCTGATGCCGATGATGATGCGCGTGATCGTGAACGGGTGGCGATTTTCCGCGGCCAGGGTTTCCGGCTGGCGCAGCCAGAACCAAACAAGGCCGATGAACGCCATGGCCATCAGGAAATAGAAGGTGACGTGCCAGTCGGCGAGCATGATCAGCCCCTGGCCGATGCTTGGCGCAATCGCCGGAACCAGAATGAAAATTGCCATGGTGATCGAGATGATTCGGGCCATGGCGCGGCCCTCATGGCTGTCACGGACAATGGCGGTGGTGATGACGCGTGGCGCCGCAGCACCCAGGCCCTGCAGGATGCGGCCGACCAGCATGAGTTCCAGCGATGTCGCCGAGACCGACAGCACGCAGCCGATAATGAAGATGATGTAGCCGATATAAATTGTCGGTTTTCGGCCGATGCTGTCAGAAAGCGGCCCGGCAAACAGCTGCCCGACAGCCAAGCCGACGAACAGGGATGATACGATGAGTTGCGTATGGTTGGGATCGGTTACCTGCAGATCGCTGCCGATGATACCGAGTGCCGGCAGCATGATATCCGTGGCCATCGCGACCATCGAGATCATCAATGCCAGCAGGCTGACGAATTCAGCAAATGCGAGGGGCTTACGCTGAGAGTTCATAATTGATCGTCCATAAGCAGGCTGCGGGCGCGCAGTCTCTTACTGAGATATGGGGCAGGCGGACCACCAGGGAAAGATTATTGTCCCGAACACGATAAAAACCGCCCGGACCGGTTGGTTGGGCGGTTCATCATTGGGGAAAACGCCCGCAGAGCGGGCGGCCGTCAGGTGAGATCAGAAACCTTCGCGCTCGATGCGTTTACGCTCGAGTTTGCGGGCACGGCGAACGGCTTCAGCCTTTTCGCGTGCGCGGCGTTCGGACGGCTTTTCGTACGAACGGCGGAGCTTCATTTCACGGAAGATACCCTCGCGCTGCATCTTTTTCTTGAGCGCTTTCAGGGCCTGATCGACATTGTTATCACGTACGCTGACTTGCACGGGCGACTATCTCTTTCCAAGTATCTATAACGTTAGGCCACAAAAACCTATTCACGGGGCCATCCCCGCGAGTGGGGCCTTATATCAAAGGATTAGGGCGGTGTGAAGGGCGAATTGCGTTATTTTTTACTTCTGCGACAATTGTTGCAGAAACGGTTCAGATACTGAAAAGGGGCTAAAATTGGCGGTTTTGAAGATTGCACGCATGGGTCACCCGGTTCTGATGGGCGTTGCAAGCCCTGTCGATGATCCGAAAGACCCGGAAATCCGGCGTTTGGCGCTCGATATGGTCGATACCATGAACGATGCGCCGGGAATCGGTCTGGCCGCCCCGCAGGTGCATGTGCCGCTTCGCATGGTCATCTATATGGTCCCTGAAGAAAGAACAGAAGACGGCACAGGGCATCCGCTGACTGTGCTGATCAATCCGGAAATCACGATACTCGACGAGACCACGGAAGCCGGTATCGAGGGCTGCCTGTCGCTGCCCGGCATGATCGGCTCGGTTGCCCGGCCCAGGCACATCCGGGTCAGCGCGCTTGATCTTGACGGCAATCCCTTTGAATACTATCATGCGCGGGTTGTGCAGCACGAATGCGATCACCTCGACGGTGTGCTGTACCCGATGCGCATGGACGATCTCGGCAGCTTCGGCTATGTCGAGGAAATGACGAAGCCGACAGAATAGGCTATAGTCGGTGCCAAGGAGCGCATGATGACCCGAAGAAACGCCAAATCCACATTCGAACAGGCCGAGGATGATTTCCTCACACTGCGGGACCAGATGCTGCTGGCAACCCTGCCGCATGTGCCGTTTGACGGATGGAACGAACGGGCGCTGGCTGCCGGAGAGCAAGCCGCCGGTCTTGGTGCCGGTGCAGCCTACCGGGCGTTCCCGGACGGGCTTGCCGATATGGCGGCGCATGCATCGGATTATTTCGACCGTAAAATGCTGGAACGGCTGGCCACGATTGATCTTGCCTCGATGAAGGTCCGCGAGCGCGTCAGTTGGGGTGTCAGGGCGCGCATCGAAGCCTGTGCCCCCTACAAGGAAGCGCACCACCGCTTGCTCGGCCACTTGGCCATGCCGAGCCTCAAGCCGCTCGCGGTCAAGCTCGCCTGGCAGACCTGCAACCGCATCTGGTATGCCGCCGGCGATGAAGCCACGGATTTCAATTATTACACCAAGCGCGGCCTGCTGTTTCCGGTCTATACGACGACCATGCTTTACTGGCATGCGGACCCGTCGGCGAACTACGAAGACACCTGGGGCTATCTGGATCGCCGGATTGCCGACGTCATGAAAATCCCGGGCTATCAGGCACGCATCATAAAAAGCCTCGCCCGGCTACCCAATCCGCTGCATTTCCTGAAACGTTCAGCCTGACCATTTTAGGGTTTGTCGCTCAAAGAATGCGGAGCACAGCGTTTTTCACCGTGCCCCGTATTCAGGGGTGAGATCCCGCACTTTGGCGCACGGGGCCGAGCGGGGGGAAGCTCGGCAGCGAAGAAACCATCGCATGCCCTGACCATGACAAAACCGCTCCGAAAACACCAATCACAGCCTTACACGGTTCGGTGATGGGATCTGCCG
>JANRAT010000301.1 GCA_030727885.1 Rhodospirillales bacterium
GGGCCTATATTGGCCAACTCTGTGTCAGTCCAGTATTTTTAGAGGTGCCCTATAGTTACAGATGCAAAAGACCTGATACGGCAGCGCACGTTTCGACAGCTTTCAATCCACCCAAAATGCAAATACACTGAAGAAAATTGGGCGAATATTGTCAGTAGGCGCTTAAATTGCACCACGGCTCGCCTATCGGAGGGCGTCAATTGAAGAAGACTTCAAATAAATTATCAGAAGAAAGTGCCTTGCCTGCACTCATCGAGCGCATGCCGCTTTGGTCGCGTCCAGGCTATCTGATCCGCAGGCTCAATCAAATTCACTACGCCATTTTTTTTGAGGAATGCAAAGACTTCGACATCACACCCGTTCAGTACGGGTTGCTCACAGCGTTGAAGTTCTCACCGGATCTCGATCAGAATTCACTCGGACAGGAACTCGGCCTCGACCGGACTAACGTCGCGGATGTGCTGGTCCGGCTCAGCAAGCGTGGCCTCGTAGAAAGACGCCGCAGCGAAGAAGACAAGCGGATGGTCCTTGCCCATCTGACTCCCGAAGGCGAACAGATCACCGACGCCATGCTGCAGGCTATGCAGCGCGCGCAGGACAGGCTGCTTGAGCCGCTCATGCCGCAGGAACGCAATGCGTTCATCACAATGTTGATCAGGCTGATTGATGGTAACAATCACCTGGGTCGGACGATTTTCAAACCCAAGTGACTCTGACCCGTCTAGACCGGCAACACCAGAGCGTTCGGCACCAACAGATTGTCATAGACGCAAACCCTGCGCCGCAACAACAGACGGCCATCCGGCTGGCGTTCAAAGACATCGCGATAAGCACCGGCCTGATGGATGCTCCCTTTTGGATTGTCGTGCAGCGTTTCAAGCAATATGTAATTCGCCTGTGCTTCGATCGCCCCATCGGCAAGAATCCCGATGATCCGTGTATTTGTCACGAAATGTCGCAGGTATCGAGGCGCGAACATTGCCGTATTCATGATCGCAAAAGCACGGTCCTTGAGCATCCCCTTGCCTTCACAATAGATCAACCCAACAGGTAGACCGGCATCAAAATTTTCACGCGCCGTAACGTTGTAAAAACAGTCATCGACAAAAAACTCGGGCCACAGCTGCAGGTCACCTTCATCAAGCACATGACAATACTCGGCATGAAAGGCATCAATATCGAGCCGCAAGGCATGTCTGACCAACTGGTCATCAGTGTTCCCCATCTCAGACGCCGTCACTGGCCTTGTATCCGTTTTGACTATTCCCATCATCGCCTCCTTACAGGCCCATCTCTTGGCGCCAGTGATGATACATTCCCCGAATAGCAGATTCAGAAATCAACGTGTCAGACGTCCCCATCGGCGTATTCGGATCCAGCGCGACCAGATGCTCGCCACCCGTGCTGTGCAACATGCCATCCTGAACGAACTTCATGGCTTCGTTATCTTCAAGCCCCAGAAATCCGGAGGGCCCCATCAGATTGCCCTGACGCAGACGGTGGCGGGTCATTTCATCATCATCGCCCTCGAAACCGAACATTGTCCAATTCATCACAAACTCGTTCGGACCGTTCGGAACGATCTGGCGAACGCCAAGGGTATTCATCTCGCGCTGCACGATCAGGTTCGGCCAGATCGTCTGCATGGTCACCGACCAGGGAGAATCGAATTCCTCGATATAATCCATAAACCGTGGTTCGTTCAGAGTCATACCGTCTCGATAAGCGCGCATCTCTTTCTTGGTGGATTCTTCAACGGTTTTGCCGTCGCTTTTAGCCGAAGCCATGGTGCCGTGCCGCCCCGTCGGATCGCTAATCATTGCCGACTTGTTGCCGGCAACCAACAGACCAAAGGTCACCAGAAACGTGTGCAGAAGTGTGGCATGATACGGGTCCTTGAGGTTCTCGTGATAGAGCTTCCAATTGCCGGGCAACGTGTTGCGGTAATATCCGAGTATCTTCAATTTCCGACCATCGAACGTGGCATCGAAATCTTCAAGAATATCGGCGCCCAGGTATTCTTCGAACGGTTCCATGTCGTGTACGAATGACGCGAACACGACCCCTCCACGGGTTGTTACCGCGAGCTTTTTGATGCCATGGTCTTCCGGTTTGAAGTCAGCTCCCATCCCGCCCTTTCCATTTACGCCGCGCCGGAACGGCACACCCGCAAGGTTCCCCGCCAGATCGTAACTCCATTGATGATAAGGGCAGACAAACTCGGTCGCCTTGCCGCGTTGCTCGCGGCAGAACTCGGCGGCACGGTGGGCGCAGCGGTTCTCAAAGACATTGATCTCGCCGTCGTTGCCGCGAGCGACGACGACCGGCGTCGGTCCTACGTTTGAGCGTACAAAGCATCCGGGCTCGGGAATCTCGGCTTCAAGCGCGACATAATTCCAGGTCCGGCCATGGAAGATTTTTTCGACTTCCCGGCGATAGATGGCGTCGTCCGTATAAACCCAATCGGGAATACTGTTGATGCCGCCTTCCGGCCAGCGGTACTTCGCAGTGAAGGGGATGTTCGTAGTGCTCATAATCTCTTCAGTCCCTTTTCCCAAGGTTTCGGACGCTGCGATGATGTCATCAAGTTCTGAACTACGGTCGGCGAGGATAAGCTTATCTATCGGCCTGCCATACTCGATCAGTTTCCGGGCGAGACGAATGGCCGAGGCGTCATCAAATGCAATAGCGCTACTTACGCAGCCGTTTGCATCGAAGCAAAACAACGAGAAAGCGTCCTCAGTTGCCCCTTCCCTGCGGACCAACGCTGCATCCGCTTTTGGCAGGCCGACAATCTGTATTGTTCCTCCGAACTGATCGGACCAGAACCATGGCACAG
>JANRAT010000302.1 GCA_030727885.1 Rhodospirillales bacterium
TACGCTTCTCATTGAGTTCAATACGCTTTTTCCCCTCTTTCGTGCTCCAGAAGTTCAACCGATACTCCCAGTACCCATCACAAAACTTCTTATTCAGTTCCGAGATATTCTGCTTACCGAAATACCCCGACATATAGCGTTCATAGACACTGCGTTTCCATTGAGCACGAGACGCCGTGAAGTTATGTCTCTTCCTCTCAATCCAGTCATAGAAGAACTTGTCTACCGTGAGTTCATTGAGAGAAAACCCGCCCTTGTGACGAACCAGTAAGTCTTCATATGCCCCTTCTGCGAATACCATTGCTTTTGCCGCATCGTTTGTTCCGCAACTGCGACGAACATATCCCCGAACGCCAGAAATCTTCGCACGAAAGAAATATGTATCTGCTTCAATGTCTCCACGCCGATGAATAAGAAGACGAGAACCGTAGATGCTGCTTTCGTGTCTGTCTTCATATGACTTTTCGCCCACGAAACTCCCTCCATTATAGCAATGAGAACTGATTGCTCCACGAAGAACTATAAACTGATTGAGACTCATACGAGACTTTCGCAATCTAAAAAGCAAGCATTTCTGCGACTCGTGACTCATTCGTGACTCAAAAAAAAATGCGCTATCCGAAGATAACGCATTGAAAACATTGAATGTTTTTTGTATAAGTATCAGCGCTTCGAGAACTGGAAGCTACGACGGGCTTTCGCACGACCGTATTTCTTACGTTCAACGGTACGCGAATCACGCGTCAGGAAGCCCTCTTTCTTGAGCGGACCACGAAGTTCCGGCTCATAAAGGGTCAGCGCGCGGGAGATGCCGTGACGTACGGCACCGGCCTGACCGGACAACCCGCCACCCTTGACGGTGACGAAAACATCGTACTGACCTTCACGGGCAGCAACTTCGAACGGCTGGTTGATGACCATACGCAGCACCGGACGGGCGAAATAACGCTCAAACTCGCGACCGTTGACGGTGATGACACCACGACCTGGTTTAATCCAGACGCGGGCAACGGCATCCTTGCGGCGACCGGTTGCATAGGCACGGCCCTGCGCATCGATTTGCTGTACGCGCGGTGCCTGGTTGTCAGCAGCCAGCTGAGCCAGCGCCGGGTCAACGAGATCCTTGAGATCCTCGAGGGTTTTGGTTTCCTCAGACATGGATCACTTCCTTTTGTTTTTCGGGTTCATGCCTGCAACGTCCAGCACTTCCGGCAACTGTGCCGCGTGCGGATGTTCGGTTCCGGCATAGACATGGAGTTTGGTCAGAACCTGACGGCCCAACGGCGAGCGCGGGATCATCCGTTCAACGGCTTTCTCGACGACGCGTTCAGGGAACTTGCCGGAGAAAATCTTCTCAGGGGAGGTTTCCTTGATGCCGCCCGGGTGGCCGGTGTGGTGATAGTAGCGCTTGTCTTGCATCTTGCGGCCGGTCAGGCGCACTTTTTCGGCATTGATGACAATGATATTGTCACCGCAGTCGACGTGCGGCGTGTAGAGCGGCTTGTGCTTGCCCCGAAGCCGGGTGGCGATCACAGCGGCAAGACGACCGAGGACAACACCCTCTGCATCGATTACATGCCATTTGCGCTCGATATCGGCTGCCTTGGCGGAAATGGTTTTCATCATCTCGTTTCGGCTTTCTCATCTAAAACTACAAATGCGCCCCGCTCTTCGGAGCGCGGGCGGAATATGACACCGAATGTTTGGAAGTCAACGGAAAAAGTGCCTAAAAACGATAACTTACACTTATGGTATCTGGATACCGTATTTTGACGACATTCTACGTCAATCAGCGCGGCGGGATCGAATAGGTCCCTGTCGCGTGGGCAACCAGGTCGTCCGAACCCTCAGAATGAAGGTCGACCGCCATCACCGCCAAGCGCTTGCCGCACTTCAACATACTGCCTTTGGCAATCAGGTTGCGGGGCTCCGGCTTCATCAGGAAATTGATGTTGAGATTGGTTGTGACCGCCAGCTTGACGATACCGATCTCGGACAGGATGACGGCGTACATGCAGGCATCGGCTAGCATCATCATGGTCGGCCCAGACATGGTGCCGCCGGGACGCAGCATCTTGGCGTCATAGGGGATCATCAGCGTCGCTGTGCCTTGGCCGATAGCGGTCGCCTGAACCCCAAGCTCGAACGCCCAGGGCAGTTCGTCTTTGACGATGGTATTGAATTCTTCAACGGATATCCTGTTCATGGTCATCTCTTTCCGGCTCAGCGCGTCCGAGAACTTGGATTATTCACATATATTGCCGTTTACGTTAACGTCAAATCATCCTGAATTCAACGGCGCTTGCCTGACCAGACATCTGATTATGCTCCGGTCTTGTCATTCCTGAAGCGGTTAGCGACACTCAGGGCGGGGAGAAAGTCCATGCCACACGTCACCAACAACGAAGCTCTGGTCCTGCGTTCTGATGCTGACGGCATTGCTACGCTGACACTCAACCGTCCGGATCAGTTCAATACCTTGTCGACGCCCTTGATGCATGAGCTGAAGGCGCATCTGGCGGCCATTGCCGCCGATACCACAGTCCGTGTTGTCGTCCTGACTGGTGCCGGCAAGGCATTCTGCGCCGGGCACGACCTGAACGAGATGCGCGCTGATCCTTCCGAATCCGCCATGAAGGCCATGTTTGATCTGTGCACGGACAACATGATGGCGATGACCAGCCTGCCGCAGCCGGTTATCGCAAAGATCAACGGTGTCGCCGCGGCGGCCGGTTGCCAGCTGGTCGCGCAGTGCGATCTTGCCGTCGCGATCGATACCGCCAAATTCGGCACGTCGGGGATCAATCTCGGTCT
>JANRAT010000303.1 GCA_030727885.1 Rhodospirillales bacterium
CCATTGGCGGTGTCGGGCTTTGGTCGGTGGTTGTCTCGCTGCCGGCGATCGAGGCCGAGTTCGGCGTCGACCGCGGCGGTGCCTCGTTGCCCTATACCGCAACCATGGTCGGCTTTGCCGTCGGCGGCATCATCATGGGCCGGCTGGCCGACAAGTTTGGTATTTTCATCCCGCTGGTCATTGCCTCACTGGTCCTTGGTGTCGGCTATACGGCGGCGGCGCAGGCCGAAAGCATCACCACGTTCATGCTCGCACAAGCCCTGTTGGTCGGCATGCTGGGCAGTGCCGCGACCTTCGGCCCGCTGGTCGCCGACGTCTCGTTGTGGTTCAAACGCCGCCGCGGCATAGCCGTCGCCATTGTCGCCAGCGGCAATTATCTGTCCGGTACCATCTGGCCGCCAATCCTGACCGCCGCCATTCAGGATTACGGCTGGCGTCATGCTTATCTCGGCATTGCCGTCGTCTGTGTCGTCGGCATGCTGCCGCTGGCCTTTCTGCTGCGCCGACGCGCCGACACGTCAGAGCCGCCGGTGCTGCCCGGCAGCGTCCCGGTCCCTGAACAGACGGGGATGTCGCTCCGTACCATCCAGATTCTGCTGGTCATCGCCGGACTGGCCTGCTGCATCGCCATGTCGATGCCACAGGTGCATATCGTCGCCTATTGCGGCGATCTCGGTTATGGCGTCGCACGGGGTGCAGAAATGCTGTCACTGATGCTCGGCCTCGGCATCGTCAGCCGCATCACGTCCGGATTCGTGGCCGACAAGATCGGCGGTCTCGGCACCCTGCTGATCGGCTCCACCCTGCAGTGTCTGGCGTTGATCTTCTATATTCCGTTCGACGGTCTGGTTTCGCTGTACATCGTGTCCGGCCTGTTCGGCCTGGCCCAGGGCGGCATTGTGCCCAGCTATGCATTGATCGTGCGACAGTACTTTCCGGCCCGAGAAGCCGGTACCCGGGTCAGTCTGGTGCTGATGACGACGGTGATCGGCATGGCCATCGGCGGATGGATGTCCGGAGAGATTTATGATCTGACCGGCTCGTACCGGGCCGCCTTCTATAACGGCATTGCCTGGAACCTGCTCAACATGTCGATTGCCTTCTGGCTATTGATCGGGCGTCGACGCGACCCCGTCGCCGCGTAATTCGTCAAATGCACCCATGCGCGGGCTGGCCACGGCTGCCTCGGGACACTACACTGAATAAAATCCGATTTAAGCGGAGAGCTCTGGATGATCCTTCGATCCTGTCACACACACCGCACCGTCCTCAATCGTCTGGGGCATGGCCTTGGGGTGCTGATGATTGCCGGCACGGCCAGTATGCTGATCCCGTCCGGGACGGTTATCGCTGCCGAGCCGGCGGCCTCGCTGTCCGGCAACTTCCTGGCCGGGCACGTCGCCCAGAAACGCCGCGATCTGCCGGCGGCCATCCATTATCTCAATCTCGCCCTCGCACAGGACAATAATCAGCCCGATGTGCTGCGCCGGGCTTTTCTGTTCAGCATCATGGACGGCCGCATTGATGATGCCATGGCACTGGGCGAACGCTATGCCAAGAACGAGCCCAAGGCCCCGGTTGCAGCGCTGGCGCTGGCGATTCGCGATGCCAAAAAAGAAAAGTGGCAGGCCGTCATTGATCGCATGTCGACCCTTGATTCGACCGGCTTGAACGGCTTTACCGCACCGACCCTGATCGCCTGGGCGACGTTTGCCCAGAAAGGTCTCAAGCCGGCGCTGGAAGCCCTGAAGCCGCTGCGCGAGCTGGGCGGTACAAAGACGCTGTATGATCTGCACGCCGGCCTGATGCATGAGCTGGCCGGTGATTTTGCCGCCGCCGAAACCTATTACCTTTCCGTCATCGAAGGCGATGTCGGGACCTCGCTGCGCGCTGCCCGGATACTCGGAACGCTGTACGAACGGCAGGGCAAAACCGCCCAGGCCAAAGCCACCTTCGATGCCTATCTGAAGGCGCAGCCCAATTCGCACCTTATCGACATGGACATGGACCGGCTTGAAGATGCCGAACAGGGCAAGACCCCGGTGCTGATCCGCAATGCCAAGGACGGCATGGCCGAGGCGCTGTTCGGCATTTCCTCATCCCTCAACCAGCAGGGCGGCAGCGAAATGGCGCTGGTGCTGGCACGGCTGGCACTCTATCTGCGGCCTGATTTCAACGTCATGCGTTATATGACCGGCGGCATACTGGAATCCCTGGATCGGTTCGAAGACGCCGTGAAGGTTTACAAGGAAGTCCCGGACAAGACCCCTTTCACCCGCTCGTCCAAGCTCAGGATTGCCCGCAATCTGGACCGTATCGGCGATGGCGACGGAGCCATTGCGCTGCTCAAGAAAACCGTCAAAACCTACGCCGATGATCCCAGTTCCATGATTGCCCTTGGTGATGCCTATCGCCGCCAGGAGCGCTGGAACGATGCCGTCGACGCCTATGATGCGGCGGAAAAGCGTATCGGCACCCTCGAGCAGCGCCACTGGCAGCTTTTGTATTCTCGCGGCATCGTGCTGGAGCGGGCAAAGAACTGGCCGCGTGCCGAAGCCGATTTTCTGAGAGCCCTGAAATTCGAGCCCGAACAACCGCTGGTGCTGAATTATCTCGGCTATTCGTGGGTTGAGCGGAAAAAGAATCTCGACCGCGCACTTGAGATGATCAAAACCGCCGTCGCCAAGCGCCCGCACGACGGTTACATCACCGATAGCCTGGGCTGGGTCTATTATCAGATCGGACGCTTCGCCGATGCCGTGCCGGAACTGGAACGCGCCGTCGAACTGCGCCCCGAAGACCCGG
>JANRAT010000304.1 GCA_030727885.1 Rhodospirillales bacterium
GTTCAAGCCGTCTTTCTGACATCACCTGAATAAATGACGCGATCACCGGTGGCAGTGACAGATACAGCATCCAGCCCATGCAAGCCCCGCCATACATGACGGCCAGTACGAAAACATCGGTCAGCAGGTGCATGGATTGGCCGAGGCTGTTGTCTTCCATCCAGAGCTTCATCAGATAGGGGAAAACGCCGCAGAAGTTGAGGCCACCGACGCAGAATGTAGCCGAGCGTTCTTCCGTGCGGTCGATGATTGCCGCAACGATACCGGGCAGCATGCCGAACGCGATCAGCATCACCGTCGGCAGGGCTGCGATGAGCAGGAGCAGAGCGATCAGCAGGGACCATGTTACGACTTTTATATTCATCCCTGCCTCACAATATCTCTGAGAAGAAGATGATCGTGACGGCGATCATGGTGGTGATGATGGAAATCGTTGCGGCTGTTCGTTGACCGGTTTTTTCAGCCTTGATGACCAGTTCCGAACCCGAGCCTTCGATGTCGACGATTTCGTCCGCGCAGGCTATGTATTCAACCAGTGCATCGGCATACCCATCCTGATCTTCGCGCCGCTTTTCGGCGTTATCGATCAGATCAAACAGATCCGGAAGACTGCCACGGCGCACCAGTTTCGGTATTTCTTTTTCGAGCTCACGGCGTGTGCTGCGATTGTGATAGGCATTGATCGCCGGACCCAGCAGACCACCGACCCAGCTGGCCAGGCCGAACACGGGTTCGCATTTCAGTTTCCACTGCAGATACGCCAGCAGGCTCAGCATGCCGATCACCGAGGTGCTTTCCTTGGCAGCGGCGAGGGCGCGCAGGTGCGGCTGGATGTCTTCGATGAAGTGCGCTGCGACAAACGCCGTCACATGCCTGTCCATCGGCTTTGCCTTGCCTTCAATGTGATTGGCAGCGCGATCCAGGGCCGGCAGCAGGTCTTCTATGCTGACGATGCTGTCTTCGATGATGTGCGGGCTTTGACAGGCGAGACCCGGGTTCAATTCATAGAGGCAGCGCTCCAGCCCCTGACCCGGATCGCTGTTGGATAGCCAGACCTTCATCTGCACGTATCGTCTGGACGTCTCGATGCTGTCCATGAATGTCGCACGGTCGCCCGACCAGAACTGATAGATATCGCGATTGATGATTTCAGTCAGAACCTGAACACTGCCATTGCGGATGAATTCCATCGCCAGCATAGGACCGATACCGTCCAGATAGATCGAAAGCCCCTTGTATCGAATGGGCCCCGTCGGATCCATCGCCGCACAGCAACGGGCGACAAGATATTCTTCCGTTCCCTGATAGTCTTCCTTGTGGAAGTTTGCGGTATCGACAAAACCCTTGATCGTGTCCGACAGTTCGCCTTCACCGGCCGAGCGTTTCAGCCAGGCGTGGAATGTTTCGTCATGCAGTATTTTCACGGTTTCCGGGATCTGCCGGTTGAAGGCGTGGGCCAGCGTGCGGACGTTGGTATGTTCGCGGCCACCAAAGCGGAATGGCGTTTCACCCTTACGGACAGTTTTTTTCTGTGACGCGTTCTGCTTGATCCCATTCAGCCACATGGTGATCTGATCAAGACCCCAGCGCTCGGACGGGATGTCCGACAACAAACCACGCAATGGCTCAAGCAGTGACATCGATATTCGTGCACCGCTGCAGATCGCCGCATAGCTGCCAAGGTTGGTGCGGCGGAACAGCAAATCCTCGCCCTTCATACGCTCGATGGGGTTGGATCCCAGGGCCAGGACAACGAGCGAAGCACCAAGGGCGTACATGTCATCGGTAACCGATCCGACGCCTCTGCCAGCCGGATTGGCCAGTGCGCGTTCAAGCGGCTCGAACATCAACGGCTGGTCGAAGCCTTCCGGTGCGGTCACGCAATCACCGAGCACGATTTCCTGACAATCCTCGTCGAGGAAATAGATATTGTCCGGACGCACCGAGCGATGCGGGGTGTTGATGGACTTCATGTGCCTGAGCCCATCAACCAGCGGCTGGATGATCTTGCGGGGGATGTCGTATTCCATGATACGCACCTGTCCACTGGCAATCTGGTCGATGACCCGGCCCCCCATCGGCCGTTCGTAGATGATGATCATGGTCCGCTGGCCGATGATCGGCCAGAACGCGTTGTCAGACTCAACGAGTTCCATGACGCCCGGTCCTGGCGTTGTTTTCAACTGCCGGATGGCATGGGTGCGAATGGGGATACCTGGGGTGCAGACAAGGGCAAACAGATTACGCGACAGGTCATGCCTGTCCTCTGCCATGAATGCCCGAGCATTCGGCGAATCAAGCTTCGGCAACGGTTTATCACCGTTGACTAAAAAGCGATCACGAAGAACAGCCGAGCCGCCACGAGCTGGGGCAGGATTGTCTATTTCGTCCGCGTCAAAAGGCTGTTCTGCCATGCACGCGACCCTCAAGAATTACACTAGAACAACAAACAAGGCTGCCCAGCACCTTGGCCGAAAGAGTTTCTCTCCGGCTAACACCCTTATTGAATCTCTATTTGATAAAAATCGCAAGCTTTTCCTGCATAATCGACTAATTATGGTTAACGGCTGGAAACCATAAAATCGGTATTAGCAGGGTTGTCCTATGGAAGCGATCAGCTGGTTTACGCTTCATGCCAAGGCGCAGCGGTCGAGATGCCAGCTGCGCCTTGGAGAATGGAATCAGATCCTAGTCTTCGAAAGGATCATGGACGAGGATCGTGTCGTCGCGTTCCGGGCTGGTCGACAGCAGTGCCACCGGCGCCTCGATCAGTTCCTCGATGCGGCGGATGTACTTGA
>JANRAT010000305.1 GCA_030727885.1 Rhodospirillales bacterium
AATCGCCCCTGATCATACCCCGTTGACCGCCAAGATTGTTGGCGAAGTTCGTGCCGCACTCAACGCCCTTGGTGCGGAAACCGCCGCCCCCGACTGGCTGGCAGACCAGAAAGCCGTCGACATCGCCTTCGGGCATCTGTCCGACGACCAGGCCGAAGCCGCAGCAAGGCAGAGTATCGGCGCGCAGCCGTTCGACGTCATCGCGCAAGCAGCAGCAGGACGCAAGAAATACCTGCTGCTGGCCGACATGGACAGCACCATCGTCACCACCGAGACGCTGGACGATCTGGCCGCACATGTTGGTTTGAAAGACAAGATATCGGCGATCACGGCACGCGCCATGAACGGCGAGCTGGATTTCGAGGCCGCCCTCAAGGAACGCGTCGGCATGCTGGCCGGCTTGTCGGTCGAAGCGCTGGAAACGGCCTGGCAGGCGGTCGAGCTGTCGCCGGGTGCGGAAACCCTAGTCCGCACCATGGCCGCCAACGGCGCCACCTGTGTTCTGGTTTCCGGCGGCTTCAAGTATTTCACCGCGCGTGTCGCCAAACGCTGCGGTTTTCACGAAGACCTGTCGAACGATCTGATCATCTCGGACGGCAAGCTGACCGGTTCAGTCACCGAGCCGATCCTCGACAAGAACAGCAAACTGCAGACCCTGATCGCGCGCGCTGCCAGTCTCGGTCTGGCTCTTGATCAGACGATTTGTGTCGGGGACGGTGCCAACGATCTGCCGATGCTGGGTGCCGCCGGTCTCGGCGTCGCCTACAGGGGCAAGCCGGCGGTCCGCGCCGAAGCCCCGGCCCGGCTCGATCACGCGGACCTCACCGGATTGCTGTATGCGCAGGGCTATCGGGCGGAAGCGTTTGTAAGCTAAGCCCCTCACCTGTCCTCTCCCCCATTTCATGGTGGAGAGGAACTCACGGCCAAAGGCACAGCAAACTGATCCCTCTCCCCCTTTAAGGGGGAGAGGTTAGGTGAGGGGGTATGGGGTTTTAGCTCTTGTCGATACGGATCGCGACGAAGCGCAGGCCCTGACTGTTTTCGACCCGCAGCAGGACCGATTTGCGGCCCTGTGATTTGGCCTCGTCGACCTTGCGCGATACGTCGGCAGGTGTCGCGACATCGCTCTGGCTGACCTGAATGATCCGGTCGCCGGGCTGCAGTCCCTTTTCCGCTGCCGGACCATCGGCGTCGACGTCGGTGACCAGCACGCCTTTGGCGTTCTGATCGATCTTGAAGCGCTGACGCATCGCATCGGTGATCTTGGCAACCTTTATGCCGATACCGTCAATCGACGTTTCCGTGCCGCCGCCCTGCTTGGCCGGTGCGGTCGCAGCGACTTCAGCCGTGGTGTCCTTGAGGGCGCCGACTTTGACCTTCATGGTCTTCTTTTTGCCGTCGCGCCAGATCACCGCTTCAACGGTGGTATCAGGCTCGACATCGGCAACGATCTTCGGCAAACGGCGCATTTCCAGCACGTCGACACCGCCGAACTGCAGCACCACATCGCCGGCCTTGAGGTCGGCAGACGCCGCCGGGCCACCTTCAACGACACTCGCAATCATCGCACCCTTGGCGTCCTTGAGGCCCAGGCTCTCGGCAATCTCGTCGGTTACCGACTGGATATGCACACCCAGCCAGCCGCGGCGCACTTCACCGTTCTTGATCAGCTGCTTGATCACCGGGGTCGCGGTCGAGGTCGGAATGGCAAAGCCGATGCCGACGCTGCCGCCGGTCGGCGAAAAGATCGCCGTGTTGATGCCGATCACTTCACCGGCCATGTTGAACATCGGGCCACCGGAGTTGCCGCGGTTGATCGAGGCATCGGTCTGCAGATAGTCATCATAAGGGCCTGAATTGATATCGCGGCCACGCGCCGAAATGATCCCGGCCGTTACGGTGCCGCCGAGGCCGAACGGGTTGCCGATGGCAATCACCCAGTCACCGATCTGTTCGACGTTGGAATCACCGAGAGGCGCAATCGGCAGCGGGTCCTTGTATTCGACCTTGAGGACGGCCAGATCGGTTTTCGTATCGCGACCGACCAGCTTCGCCTTGAGGCGGGTATCGTCGTGCAGGATCACCCAGATTTCATCGGCATCCTGGATCACGTGGTTGTTGGTGACCACATAACCCTTTTCATCGACGATGAAGCCGGAGCCGAGCGAGGTCGCCTTGCGGGGACGCTGCTGGTTATTGTTGCGGTCAAAGAAGTCCTTGAAGAAATCCTCGAACGGCGAGCCCGGCGGCAGCTGCGGCATTTCCTGCGCTGGGCGGCCTTCGATGGTCTGGGTCGTCGAAACGTTGACCACCGTCGGCAGCAGTTTCTTTGCCAAATCAGAAAATGATTCAGGCGCACCCTTGGCGAAAGCGCCGGAGGCCTGCAGGGCAATCGCCACGGCAACAAGCAGTGCCGTCAGTCGGACCGTCCAAAGGACGGCTGGGGACACCGCGTCGGTGCGGGCTGCAGCTCGGGGGTATTTCATGGATCAGAGAACCTCATTTTTTAAAAATATCGACTATCAGTGCATATCTTGCATGACCTCGTCTACGTATCAATTGTGTCGAGAGCATGGCTTTGTCCAGTGGCGGTGTGGAAAACAGTGCAAAAGACGCCCCTAGCCCCGGATCAGCCAGATCAGGGCGACGCCGACGATGGCGGCGGTGATGCCGAAGGCGCGCAGCGTCGAGACCGGCTGGCCGATCACGTGCAGCATCATCTTTTTCATGGCGTCGGGGAACAGCGCATAGCAAACGCCCTCGATCACAATTGCGAGACCGAGGGCGGTTAG
>JANRAT010000306.1 GCA_030727885.1 Rhodospirillales bacterium
CGACGGCGCCCAGCGCACGGGGAATCTGCGATTGGCCCATACCGTCGCGGATCACCTTGCCGCCGCCGAATTTGACCTCTTCGCCGTAGGTGGTGAGATCGCGCTCAACCTCGATAAACAGTTCCGTGTCGGCCAGCCGCACCTTGTCGCCGACGGTTGGGCCGAACATGTCCGCATATGCGGCGCGTGTGATTTTAGCCGGCATCGAGCGCTCCCATGACTTTCTGGTTGAAGCCGTAAACGACGCGGCTGCCGAGCAGCGGCACCAGCGTCACCGAGCGGGTCTGACCTGGCTCGAAGCGGACAGCCGTGCCGGCCGCGATATCAAGGCGCATGCCGCGGGCTTTCTCGCGGTCAAATTCCAGACCCGGATTGGTTTCATAAAAATGATAATGGCTGCCGACCTGTACCGGGCGGTCGCCGGTGTTGGCGATGTCGAGCGTCACGGTCGGTTGGCCGGCGTTCAGTTCGATCTCGCCGCTGGCGGGGATGATTTCACCTGGTATCATTTGACGTCTCCTCAGCGGATCGGTTCATGGACAGTGACGAGCTTGGTGCCGTCGGGAAAAGTCGCTTCAACCTGGACGTCGTGGATCATCTCGGCGATGCCATCCATGACCTGTTCGCGGGTAATCACGCGGGCCCCGGCATCCATCAGATCGGCGACAGAGCGTCCATCGCGCGCCCCTTCGATGACGAAGTCCGTGATCAGGGCGATGGCTTCGGGGTGGTTGAGCTTGACGCCGCGTTCCAGTCGTCGTCTGGCGACCATCGCTGCCATCGAGATCAGCAGCTTGTCTTTTTCCCTTGGGGTCAAATGCATGTCTGTATCCTCATCACTATTATTACGTCGCCCAGACACGGGGCAGGGGTTTTCCGTTTCGCAGTTGCCTGATCACAGGCTCGACCATATGCCGGGCGGCAGCACTGCCCGTCGCAATCGCTCTGAACAGCAGTTTGCCGGACCATGCACTGACCCCGGCAACACCCTTGGCTGGTGATAGACCATCGATAAGGTCCCGAACAGCCTGCAGATGCGTCAGGGCATCATCACCGGCATAAAACACGGTACTCATGGCTTTGGCACCCTGCAGGGTCGCTGCGAGTGAAAGAATTTCGTCTAGATTTCCGTCTGCTCGCAAGGCATCGGCATGGATCAGACGGCCGTCACGATATACACGCCAGAAATCGGAAAAGGCCCCCTGGTGCACCGTTTCGCCCATCGCCGTGCGCCCGAACACGATGGTCTCATGGGCAAGCAGTTTGGCATTGCCTGTGAGCGCGACATCGAAGCTGCGTTTGAGGCGGCTGCCATCAAAAAGGATGGTTTCCTGCGGCAGCCAGGCAAGTTCGCTGTCCGCGCCGGCGCTGAGCCGGGTATCAACCACGGCATCGCTGCCAAGGCTGCGGTAAGCGCGTTCACTGGCCTGCGTCGTGAAGATGGCCTGTGCCCCTTCAGCGACATCCCCTTCGAAGCTGAGGCGATCCCCGCCGGTCAGGCCGCCGGCGGTATTCAGCAATACCGCTTCCGGCGCCGTGCCGGCGGCGACATTCGGCAACCGCACCTTGAACGAGCCGGACTGATAGAGGGTTTCGAGGACCGTCTTTGTACCACGAAGCTTGAAGCCGCATCTGGCAGCCCCCTTGGTACGCTGCATGGTAACAGGCGTCGTGATCGCATGAACGTCAAACGGTAAGGTGTCGTCGAACATCTGTTTCATTCATATCCGCTTTTTCGCCGGCAAGGACCACTTCGCCTCGGTCCATGACAGTGAAGCGGTCTGCAAGGTCTCGCGCAAACTCAAAATATTGCTCGACCAGAACGATCGCCATCTCGCCGGTATCTCTAAGATATGAAATTGCCCGCCCGATGTCCTGAATGATCGAAGGCTGGATACCTTCGGTCGGCTCATCGAGGATCAACAGCTTCGGGCGCGTCACCAGTGCCCGGCCAATTGCCAGTTGCTGTTGCTGCCCGCCGGACAGATCGCCACCACGGCGGCGCATCATGTCTTTCAGAACCGGAAACAGATCAAATACCTCATCAGGTACGCGGCGCCTGCCGCGCGGCAGGCATGAAAAGCCGGTTTCCAGGTTCTCGGCGACGCTCAGCAACGGGAATATCTCGCGGCCCTGTGGCACGAAGGCAATGCCGAGCCGGGCACGTTCAAACACCGGCAGGGTGGAAATGTCCTTGTCGTCCCATTTGACCGAACCCCGTGTCAGCGGCTGCTGGCCGACAACGGCGCGCATCAGGCTGGTTTTGCCGACGCCGTTGCGGCCCATTACGCAGGTCACCTTGCCGATTTCCGCCTGCATGGATACCGTCTTCAGGGCCTGGGCGGCACCATAAAACAGATCAACGTTTTCTACATTCAGCATCGTTAGCGTCCTAAATAGACGTCGATGACGTCCTGATTGGCGCTCACCTGATCGAGCGAGCCTTCAGCCAGCACGGAACCTTCGTGCAAAACCGTAACCTTGACGCCGAGATCGCGGACAAAGTCCATGTCATGCTCGACGACGACGACGGAGTGGGTCTTGGCGATTTCCTTCAAAAGGGTCGCGGTTTCGGCGGTTTCCGCATCGGTCATGCCGGCGGCAGGTTCATCGACCAGAAGAAGCTTGGGATCCTGGGCCAGCAGCATGCCGATTTCCAGCCACTGCTTCTGGCCGTGTGACAGGTTGGCGCCCATCTCGTCGCTTAAGGCCGAAAGCCGGGTGATTTCGAGAATCTCGCCGATGCGTTTGTGATCGGCGCCGTTACTCTTGTCGAACAG
>JANRAT010000307.1 GCA_030727885.1 Rhodospirillales bacterium
CGACGTCGATGCCGTGGATCACCTCCAGCGCGCCGTAATTCTTTTTCAGGTTTTCAACAGATACGTGGGCCATGGGATTATCCTTTTACGGCGCCGGCCGTCAGGCCTTTGACAAGATATTTCTGCAACAGCAGCACCAGCAAAAGCGTCGGCGCCAGCCCGATCAGGCAGATCGCCATCATCACTGTGAAAAACACGAACTGATCCGACACCAGACCGGCCAGAACCACCGGCAGGGTCATGAATTCGGGCTTCGAGGCGATGATCAGCGGGATCAGCAATTCGTGCCACGAGATGATGAAGATGATCACCCCACAGGCCGCCAGCGCCGGTGTAGACAGCGGCAGCACGATCCGCAGATAGGCGGTAAAGCGCGAACAACCGTCCAGGCGCGCGGATTCCTCCAGCTCTTTGGGGAAAGCCTGAAAATAGGGGACAAGGATGATGATCGCATAAGGCAGCAGCAGGCCGACCTCGGTCACGATGATACCGGGCAGGGTGTTGAGCAGTCCGATCCGGCGCAAAACCACAAACAAGGGCAGCATCAGCACGATCAGCGGCACCATGCGGCTGACCACCGTGGCCTTCATCAGCCAGTCGGTCCAGCGCAGTTTCAGCCGAGTCACCGACAGGGCCGTCAGGCTGGCCAGGATCAGCGTCAGAACGGTCACACTGGTGGCCACCAGAACCGAGTTGAAAAACGCATTGCGGAACCAGGTGACCGAGTTTGGCAGATAGTCGATGCCTTCGAAAATGACGCCCTTGTTGGCCCCGCCTGACAGGATCAGGCGAAAATTGTCCAGCGTGTATTCGCGCGGCAGCAGGGCCCAGACATCTTCGTGCAGCGAGCGTTCGGATTGCAACGCACCAAGGACGACCGGCACCAAAGGCAGGATCAGAAAGCAGATCGCCAGAACATTGGCCAAATTCATCAGGATGCGATAGCGGAGCGAGACCTTTTTCACGGTTAGTACTCCACCTTGGCATAGACATAGCGCACATAGGCAATGGCGATCACCCCGACGATCAGCGCCAGCACATAGGCCGAGGCGGCGCCAACCCCGATGTTGAACGGCGGCTGCAGCGAGGTCTTGTAGGTATACCAGGCTGCAACCCAGGTATCATTGCCCGGGCCGCCCTGGGTAATGGCAAAGATTTCGTCAAAGATCATGAAAGCGAAAGTGGTGCGCAACACCAGCGTGACCGCGATGATCGGGCGCAAAAGCGGCAGAGTGATATAGCGGAACTTTTCCCAGGCGGTCGCGCCGTCCAGCTCGGCTGCCTCGTAAAGGTGATCCGGGATGCCCTGCAACGCGGCGTGATACAGCAGGATGTTGAAGGGCACCGTGCGCCAGACATAGGCGATGATCACCGCCATGAAGGCGGTCGAGGGTTCGCCAAGCCAGATCACGTGATCCTCGATCAGGCCCATCTGGTAAAGCAAGCGGTTAAGATAGCCAAACTGAGTATTGAAAATGAACGCCCACAAGAACCCGTTGACGATGGGCGGCACGGCCCAGGGCACGAGGATCAGAAACTTGGTGACCCGGGACAGTTTGATGCGGTTTTCGTTGATCACCAGCGCAATGGCCAGCCCGATCACGACCTCTAGCACGACCGTGATGGTCACGAACAGCGCCGTGTTTTTCAGCGATTTCCAGAACACCGGATCGCTGAACAGCTCGGCATAGTTCTTCAGCCCGCTAAAGGCATAGTCGCCCGACCGCAATTGCCGTGGGCCGACCTCGTGAAACGACAGGTAACCGGCAAAAAGGATTGGATAGGCCAGGATCAGAACGAAAAAGACCAGCGTCGGGAAATTCATGCCAAGGGCAAGCCACGAGGGGCCAAGTTCCTTCCGGCGGCGTTTGGCCGACTTTCCAGCTCCGACCACGTCATCAGATAGGTTTGGCTTTTGCAGCAACCCCATATCCCGCCCCTCAAAATGGAAACCCTACCGCTTTTTGCGGTCAATCTTATCCGGCACCAAGCGGTGCATGGTGCCGGATATATGAAGGCCGATCTTAGCCCTTGGCTTTTTCGACCGCCGCCACGATGTTGTCGCAGGCAACATCAGGGGTGATTTCACCCTTCAGACAAGCTGTCAGCTCAAGGTTCAACAGCTCGTTCCACTTGAAGTACCAAGGCTGTGTCACTGCCGGCACTACCTTTTCGTAATTCACTCCTTTGGCATAGATGCCCTGCAACACATCCACATCAACGCGGGAAGACCAAGCTTCGCGAATTTCTGCGCTTTCAGCGACCGATTTATACCCAGGATAAAGCATCGAGCTCTTTGCAAGCGAAACCGCCTGTGTATAGGCTCCATCCTTGGTTTTACCGCCAAGATACTGCAACATTTTCCACGCCCATTCGCGGTCGCGGGTCGCTTCGGACATCATGTAGTACCAGGTCACGGCAAGTGTTGCGCCATCGCCGGGCAAGGGATGAACTTTCACTTTGCCTGCAATCGGCGACTGAGCCGGATCATTGAGCTGGTTCATAAAGTAGTCGTGGAATGTCCCAAGGTAGAGATGATTGCCGGTGTTGAACACCTTGACCGCCGGCAGGAACTTCAGGTTCAGCGAATCCGGGTCGGCGATCTCGTGCTTGAGAAAGCTGTCCTGGAAGTATTGCAGCGCCTCGCGGGCGATCGAGCCGGGGCCCATTTCCGGGTTCATGTTTTCATCAAACAACCGCCCGCCGCGGTTGCACACCATCGAGAACCAGGTGCCCGGCAGGGTTTCCAGCGCCGGGCCGCCAACCCACAAC
>JANRAT010000308.1 GCA_030727885.1 Rhodospirillales bacterium
TGAAACCGCTCCGGATACGTTCGCCAATGCCACCGTCGGCCAGGTGGTTCGCGATCTCTTCAGAAAGCGATCGGAGCGCATCGATACTTTGCCGCGCCAGATCGTCCGGAATATCTTCTTCGGCAAAATCGATACTGGCTTCAGCAAATGCCAACGATTTGATAAGGCGAGCTCGCCAGCCGTCATAGAGCCGGGCCAGAGACCCATCCATCTGTGCCAGCGCCTGGCGACGTTGTGCCGATGTTTCCGCATCGACCAGATCGGCAATCGCTTCAACGGCCGTCAGGTCCATCTTGCCGTGTTCGAAAGCCCGTCTTGAGAATTCGCCCGGCATGGCTGGTCTTAAGCCGGAGAGGGACTGCAGACTCGTCATGAGGGAATCAAGCACCGCGTGCCCGCCATGGACGTGGAGCTCGACCACATCCTCACCGGTAAAGCTGGCGGGTGCCGGGAACCACAGCGCCAGACCGTCATCAATACGCTCGCGATCGCCATCAGAAATCGATTCGGATGCGTAAAGAAAAACTCTGGATGCGCGCCTCGGCACCGGCAGTGCCATCAGGTCGGGTGCCAGAGACAACAGCGCGGGGCCCGCATCCGGTCCGGAAAGGCGCAGAACGGCAACCCCGGCCCGGCCCGGTGCCGAAGCCAACGCAAAAATCGTCGCCGGCGCAACTGCCATCGTGTGTCCTAATCTTTAACCCACTATATATTGGGGGTTATACTACATGCTGAGTTCAACGATCATCCGGATGGAGCATCAAGCGCTTTACGGGTCGACCATGCTGCAGATGCTCTGTGAGAATTTCTTCGCAATCCGCGGCCGTCTCACACTTGTACCAGATCCCTTCGGGGTAAATAACCATGGTCGGTCCGAGTTCACACCGATCAAGGCACCCGGCCTGATTGATGCGGGTATTATCCAGACCCAGCTCCTTGGCCCGGGCTTTCATGTAGTTACGAAGCTGAACCGCGCCCTTGCTGGCACACGAGCCGCGCTCATGGCCTTCCGGTCGTTCGTTCATGCACATGAACACATGTCTGTCGTAAAACGGGCGCATATCGCCGCTGCCGTCACTCATTCGTCTCAGTCCTTTTTGTTCTTCGCATTGGCATCGTCAGAACCGGCCATATTCGACCAGAACATGCGCTGCATCTGTTCCCAGCCCTGCATGCCTGCCGGCAGCCAGGTTTTAAACATGGTTTCCGGGTCCATCGCCTGCAAGTTGGCCAGCATCTTTGCCTCAACCTCTTTCAGCATTGCTTCCTGCAGCGGCTTCACATCAGGAAGGCCCAGAAATGTCCGTGCTTCTTCCGGTGTACAATCGATATCAATCTTGACGTTCATGGCTGCCCCTCTCATGGTCAGCGAACCCTGCTCCGAAGTCCGCTTGTTGACGCACCGTGTCAGTTCCCAGACAAAGTAAGCGGGGAGAGGGGACCCTTGCAATGTCCCTTCGATTGAGACGCCGTGACGGCGGCCATATGATCCGGCGTCCCAACGGTCGGGACGCGTAGCGCCGACGACACGAAACAGGCCAGAAACAGGCCAGACCAGGAAAGAACTTAGAAAGAGCTTCATGACGTTACCCCTTCGCCATCTCTCCTTCCCGTCACCCGTCGGTCCGCTGACAATCTTTGCTGACGGTGATCATCTTATCGTTGTCGAGGCCGGGCGGGTGCCGGATGGTGCCGAGGATGACGCGTTGCTCAGCGAAACCCGCCGCCAGATCGACGCTTATTTTGATGGCCGCCTGACGGTCTTTGATTTGCCGCTGGCACCCCAAGGCACGCAAAGGCAACGCGAGATCTGGGCAGCCATGTCTGAAATTCCTTATGGCGCACTGGAAACGTACGGTGCCCTGGCAGCCCGCGTGAAAAGTGCCGCTCGCGCTGTGGGTGCGGCCTGCGGTGCCAATCCCATGCCGATCCTGATCCCCTGCCACCGGGTCATTGCTGCTGGCGGACGACCGGGCGGGTATTCCTTTGCCGACGGGCTGGAAACCAAACATCAGTTACTGACCCTTGAAGGGTCCGAGACAAGATTACTGTGAGCCTTGTCGGCGACCCGGCGAGGACCCATATTCCGAATAACAACATCTTAAAACGGGGAGGATTATCATGACTAAAGCCATTCGCATTCACAAAGCCGGTGGACCGGACGTAATGAGTTGGGAAGACGTCGACGTTGGCGCGCCGGCCGCAGGGCAGGTTCGTATCAAGCAAACTGTCGTCGGTCTCAACTACATCGATGTCTATTTCCGCACCGGCCTGTATCCGGTCGAATTCCCGGCGATCATCGGCATGGAAGCGGCCGGCGTTATCGAAGCCGTCGGCGACGGCGTTACGGAATTCAAAGTCGGTGACCGGGTCGCCTATCCGATGGTGCCGGGTGCCTATGCCGAAGCCCGCTGCATGCCGACCCTCAAAGTCGTCAAGCTGCCGGATGCCATTGATGACAAGACGGCGGCGGCAATGATGCTCAAGGGTCTGACGGCGCACTATCTGCTGTTCCACACCTACAAGGTGCAGCCCGGCGACACCATTCTGGTTTATGCCGCTGCCGGCGGCGTTGGACTGATCCTCTGCCAGTGGGCCAAAAAACTCGGCGCGACCGTGATCGGTTGTGTCGGTGACGAGGAAAAAGCTGCCCTCGCCGTGGCCAATGGCTGCGACCATCCGATCCTGTACCGTGACGAGAATATTCCGAAACGGGTCAAGGAACTGACCGGGGGCAAAGGCGTCCAGGCAGC
>JANRAT010000309.1 GCA_030727885.1 Rhodospirillales bacterium
TTTTGCCATTGAGCGCCTGCTGGCACAGATCAAGGAAGATCTGGCAGCCCTTGGCATTTCGCAGGATGTGTTCACATCAGAGCGTGAGCTGGTGGCTGCCGGGAAAGTTGAACATGTTGAAGATCTTTTACAGTCCCGTGGCCTGATTTACCGCGGTGTTCTGGAACCGCCAAAGGGCAAGGCGGCGCCTGAGGATTGGGAACCGCGCGAGCAAACCCTGTTCAAGGCGACCGAGTTTGGTGACGACACGGATCGCCCGTTGAAGAAATCAGACGGTTCGTGGACTTATTTTTCCAACGACATTGCCAATCATCTCGACAAGTTTGAGCGTGGCTTCAAGACCATGATCGACGTCTGGGGCGCTGATCACGGTGGCTACGTCAAACGCATGCAGGCCGCCGTCAAGGCGGTGACCGGCGGAGAGGGGGATCTGGACGTCAAGCTCTGCCAGATCGTTCACCTCAAGAAAGGCGGCGAGCCATTCCGCATGTCAAAACGGGCAGGCAATTTCGTGACGCTGCGTGATCTGATCGATGAGTTGGGGCAGAATGGCAAGGATGTTGTGCGCTTCATCATGCTGACCCGCAAAAATGACAGTCAGATGGATTTCGATCTTGATAAGGCGTTGGAGCAGTCACGCGATAATCCGGTGTTTTATGTGCAGTATGCTCATGCCCGCTGTCGCTCGGTGCTCAGGAATTCAACCGACATCGTCAGCGCAGCCGGCTTGACCCCGGAAAAGCTGGCCAAGGCTGAATTAAGCCATCTGGATGACCCGTCTGAAATCGAAATCATCCGCATGCTGGCGAACTGGCCGAAAGCCGTGGAAGCCGCGGCAGAGGCCCATGAGCCGCATCGCATCGCATTCTTCCTGAATGATCTGGCTTCGCTGTTTCACGGTCTGTGGAACAAGGGCAAGGAAGACGCCCGATTGCGCTTTATTGATGAGAATGATGCATCGGTAACAGCGGCCCGTCTGGCCCTGGTGACGGGCATTGCGACGGTTATTGCATCCGGTTTGACCGTGATTGGTGTCGAGCCTTTGGAAGAGCTTCGCTAGCAGATTTACAGGTTGCCGCTCTTGAGGCGCTCCATAACCGACTGACCACCCGCCGGAACTGCAGGTTTTGGCTTGGGTTTCAGGCCAGCCATATCAATACCCGGGAAAGCTTCCTCGGTTGGCATCGGTTTGCCGAAATACCAGCCCTGACCCAATTCGATACCGCACTGCCTGAGAAAATCGGCAAGGGCTGCGTCTTCGACCATTTCCGCGATGGTTTCGACTTCGATCTCATGGCACAGCGTTGCCATGGAGGCCAAAAAGGCTTTGCCTTTTCTGGTCGCAACGGCTCGTTTGACGACCGGGCCGTCGAATTTCACGGTGTCGACATCAAAGCTGTTGAGATAATCGAAACTGGCGGCACCAGCCCCGAAATCGTCCAAAGCGACCTTGAAACCGATCCGTCTGAACCGCTGCAGTGCTTCATTTACGCCCTGAAGGTCTTTGATTTCAGCCGATTCCGTAATTTCCAGGCTGATGTCGTTTTCCACGCCAAAGCGGCCGGTCAGCAGCTTCTGCAGGTCTTCGCAATATTTGGCATTACTGATCGAATGGCCGGACACATTGATGGCAACAGGAATGATCTCGCCTTTTAATTTGGCGGCTTCAATGGTTTTCAAGGCCCGTTCTGCGACAGCCATGTCGAAGTCCGTAATTACCCCGACTTCTTCGGCCAAGGTGATCAGTTGATAGGGAGAGGCCCCGGCGTCTGCGTGAAACCGCGTCAGGGCTTCAAAGTGATGGAATGTGCCATCGGACAGGCGGGCAACGGGCATGTAGACAAGATCGAAACTGCCATCGATGCATATCTGTTTGAAGCGATTGATATCCTTAACGTTCTGCGCAAGTCTCTTTTCCAGCAGTGAATTGAGATCGCCTTCAGGCATCACGCCGTCGTTCTTGGTGAATTCCTGCAATGAATACATCATGGCTTTTGCCAACTGCTGGTCATCCATGCCGGTCGCCTTGGCATCAACCGTGGCAATTTTTGGCATAAAGGTTTTTGCATTTGGTGCGGCGATGGCGAAGGCGTTGGAAATTTTTTCGCTCAAATCCTGGGCATTGACGCCTTCACCATGGACGATCGAGAAGTTTTCATCGTCGATGCGGCCGGCTGTGTCGCCACCCAATGATTCATGGCTCAGCGTTTGGCCAATGGCCTTAAGGACTTCGGCTTCCTCGGCACTGCCGGCGATGATTCCGGCTTCACTAAGATCGCCGATATTGATCATACTGACTTTGGGTTTGCCACCGGCAGCCTCATAGGAGCGGACCCGTTGGGTCGCCGCATCTATAAAGGTTTCGTTGTTCAGAACGCCGGTTTCGGTATCTCGTTCCTTGGGATCCCTGCTGATCGGAATGGTCTGCTTGGGGGCAATTTTTATTGCCAGGAAGTAATTGTTTTCAAAATCGGGGACACGGTATCCGGAAATGGCGATTTCAGTGCCGAGATTATTGGCAGTCTTCGCTTTGACAATCAGGTCGTCAACACGTGCATCCTTGCCGCCGACGACGAACATGTCGCGGACGATGGTTCTGTCATCAGGATGGATGATATCAAGAAAATCCAGCCCGATCAGCTCGGAATCCTTCATGCCAAAGAAGCTCTGCGCAGGACCGGTGCAGAATTTAATCTTAAGGGCACCTCTAAAAATAGCCCCGCCCCAAGTTTTAATCGGGTAGAATC
>JANRAT010000310.1 GCA_030727885.1 Rhodospirillales bacterium
CCAGATTGACGGCCTCGATCAGATTGTGATTGACGTAGGCATAGACGCCGGGCTGTCTGAAGGTATACAGCGCCGCACCGGCCGAGCCGCCACGAATGAACCAGGTTTCCTGATCACGCAGTGGCGCGTTGTTGAACTTGCCGGTTTCCCAGACCAGATCGCCGTGACCGCCGATAAGGTGCGGCCGCGTGTCGCGATTGGCCTGTGTGTGCACGATCAGCACGGTTTCACCGACGTTGGCTTTCAGGGCGTTGTCGCCGGTCAGTGCACCGGCCTTGCCGTTGAAGACGACGTGCGACGGGATCAGACCGTTCATCACGGCAAGGGTGTCGGCATAGGCGCTGCCGTGGTCCTTGAAGCGCATGAATTCGCCGTCCTTGTCGCGCGGCACATAGAAGTCGTTTTCGCCGATGTAGAACAGCTTGTCGTATTTGACCGGACGACCCTTGTCGTCCTTCAGGCCATCGCGCGGCAGGATCATGATCGCACCGCTCATCCCGGAAACCACATGCCACGGGATCATCGGACCGCCCGGTGCGCAGTGGTAAACGAATGTGCCCGGCCTTGTCGCCTTGAAGCGGAGAACCGTTTTCTCGCCGGGATTGACCAGCGTCAAAGCACCGCCACCAAGACCACCGGTCGCAGCGTGAAAGTCGATGTTATGCTGCATGGAATTTTCCGGCGGATTGATCAGGGTCAGTTCCACATAGTCGCCTTCGTGCACCACCATCAGCGGACCCGGGATCGAGCCATTGAAGGTCATGCCCTGCATCATCGTGCCGTCACCGTCGATCTCGACTTCCTTTTCGATGATCGTCATTTCGAATTCGATAATGGCCGGCGCCGAAGTCGCGATCTGTTCATGATCATGGACGAACGGCGGAGGGACCAGTTTGACTTTCCGGCGCGCCAGCTTGCTGAGATCGGGCTTCTTGCTGGTTGCCGACGTGGTTTCGGCAGCCATGGCTATTCTCTGTGTCAACAGAGTGGGCGCAGCGGCTGCCATAGCCGTACCCATGAGAACGGAGCGACGTGTAAGCATCTTCAAATCTCCTAAATAAGTCACAATCATTGAAACTATTCAGGAGTGTAAATTGTCAGCCCTTTGGCTTCTTTGTGCGTGGACAAACAATTCTGAACAATCAGGGAGCGGGGGCAGGGGTTTGATCTTTGCTGGCCCGTGTCGTGTAGCGCTCAAAAGCGGCAAGACCGGCGGCGGCCAGGAACGGCAGGCTTTGTACCACCAGTGTCGAGGCAAAGATGTTGGTTTCAAGTGCCTCTGTCGTGTTGGCGAAGAAGATAGCCCCGGCACCGATCATCAGCAAACCGCCAAGCCAGGCTTCGCGTTTTGCCGGGAACAGGGACTGTTTGGCGACGCCGCCCTTTTCGGTCCGCTTGAAGCCGAGCTTGACCCCGCTCAGGCCTTCTGCGACGGCTTTGCCGACGGTCATCTGCAAGCTCATGGCGGCCAGGGCAGCGCTGAGAATATGCTGCGGCTGGATGCGCACGCGGACCAGATGCAGGATAAAGCAATGCAGCAGATTGACGATGAACATCGCCAGAATAGGCAGCGTGAACGGCAGCATCGGGATCAGCACGCCGACGAACAGGATCATCGGTACCCACAGCAAATTCAGAAACGCGGCCAGCACCCCGAAGGCATCCGACAGCCAGTAACACCAGCCAGTTATGAACTGCGCTTTCTGTGCGGTCGTCAGGGTCGGACTGGCCGGCATCATATGACGCCAGTGCTTGCGGATGATCTGCATCGCGCCAAAGGCCCAGCGCTGACGCTGCGTCATGAAAGCCTGCAGGGTGTCGGGCAGTATGCCGAAACCGTAACGGCGGTTGGTATAGAGCGCCCCGTAACCGGCTTCGAACAGGCGGAGACCCAGTTCGGTATCTTCGGTGATGGTGTCGGTCGCCCAGCCGCCGACTTCGTCGAATGCGGACCGTCTGAGTAAAAGCATGGTGCCGTGTGCGATTACGGCATCGTTCTCGTTGCGCTGTACCATGCCGATGTCGAAGAACCCGGTGTATTCGCTGTTCATCACGGTTTTGAGGAAACTCTGCTCGCCGTCGCGGTGGTCCTGCGGGGCTTGTACCAGGCCAATGTTCGGATCGTTGAAGGCCGGCACCAGATCGTTCAGCCAAAGCGGGGTTACCGTGTAATCGGCATCCAGCAGGGCGATGATTTCGGCATCCGGGTCCATATCCTTGAGCGCCAGATTGAGCGCTCCGGCCTTGAAGCCGACGACGTTCAAAAGATTGAGAAACTTGAAGCGCGGGCCAAGTCTTTGGCAGGCCGCCTCGATCGGACGCCACAAGGCTTCGTCCGGCGTGTTGTTGAGTACCACCAAAACTTCGAAATTCGGATACTCCAGGTTCGCGACGCTTTCCAGAGTCTCGATCAGAACCTTGGGATTTTCACGGTAGGCCGGAATGTGCACCGAAACCTTGGGCCAGATATAGTCTTCCGGCACCGGTTGCGGTTTGTTGATCAGGCGTTTGGGCGCAAAACCCAGGGTGACATCGGCAACCTCGTGGACCTTGACCAGCGTCATCAGCGACAACGGCACCATCAGCACAATACCGAATACCCATGCGATGGCCGAGCCGGCGTTCAGATAGTTCTCGACCGGATACAGCAGGGCCAGCGACATTGGTGCGGCCAGCGCATTGCAGGCCAGCGAGAAGACAATGGCATGACCGAACGTCGAGCGGATCAGGGTCAGCCCGACGACGCTGGCGAACAGGCTCAGGAACATCGCCAGCAGCATTCGCGGGTAGAATTTTGTATCTCGGAAGTCGCCTTCGAGCGGGAATTTCAACTGCCCGTTGGCATTGAACAGTCCCCAGTACGCGCCGACACTCCCTTCGCGGGTTTTCCATGGCTGGTCGAAGGCTTCAATGATGTTGAAGGCGATCGACCGGTCGGTGGCGGTGCGCACGAACTCGCGGATGATGCTGGCCTGCAGGGTCGCACCGGTATCGGCGGCTTTGTTGTTGTAGCCTTTGGAAGGCCAGCCGAATTCGGCGATGACGATGCGCTTGCCGGGATAGGCGTCACGGATCGCCTGATAGCGGCCCATGGTATAGGCAATGGCATCTTCGATCTTGATCCCTTCCCAGTACGGCAGGATATGCACGGAGATGAAATCAACCTCGCGCACCAGTTCCGGGAACTTCAACCAGATATCCCAGGTTTCTGCGGTCGAGACCGGCTGGCGTGCGCTATGGCGGACCCGGCGTAGCAGATTGATCAGGTCTGTGACGGGCAATTCCTTGCGCAGCAGGGTTTCGTTGCCGACCATGATTTCGCGGATATTGGGACTGCGGTTGACCAGCTTTAAAAGGGCATCGACTTCAAGGGTGTTTTCAGCGGCATCGCCGCCGATCCATGCACCGGCGATCACATACAGGCCGTGGTTGCGGGCCATTGCCGTCACCTCGGCATTGCGGCCGCGCGCCGAATACAGCCGGATGCCCCCGGTCACGGTCGCGATCGCCTTCAGTTCGCGGTTAACCCGCGCCTTGGTTGCTTCATCAAGGGGCAGGTACTGTTCCTCGGGCGGGCCGACGGTATAGGAAAGCGAGCTGACGGCGTTGAGGATTGATGGCGGCGAGGCGGTCTCACGCAGGAACAGCCACAAACCGGCATGGAACAGAAGGACGATGATTGCCGCCAGGAAGGCGATGGTCAGAGGACCCTTTTGCCGTCCGATGACGGCGGCGGGCAGGCGTTTGTTCACCTAAGGCGGTCCCGGATCATTTGGCTTTGGCGGACGCCGGGGCAGCAGGAGCTGTCGGAGTTTTCGCCGGTGTTGCCGGCGTCGGATTGGGCAGCGTGGTGCTGCTGGCGGCCGTCGCGGCAGTGACCGGGTCCAGCCAGCAGGCGGTGATCCGGGCCGTGACCAGCTCAGGCTTTTCAGGAACCGAACCTGTGACGGCGCAATCGAAGGACTGGCGGAGATGCACTTTCGGACAGTCGAAACGCTCGTACAGCGTGGTCATTTCATTGGCGGCGACAATGTCTTCACGAATGATCGACATCAATATCTTGTTACCGATCCAGGTGCAGCCGGCGTCAAATTGCGAGGGTTCGGGAACTGGCTTCTTGCGCAGGACCGGTGCAGTGGACTGGCTCTGGGCCTGAACGGTGACGGGTGCAGACAGCATTGCCGTCATCACGGTGATTAATGTCAGGAGAACCGAAAGCTGTCGCATGGTGTTGGTTGTCCAATTCAAGAGTTCAACGCCGGACGTTTATCTATATGGGATGAGGGCCAAGCGCAAAGGTATTTCTTGGAAAATTTGCTTCTTGTCGAATACTAGCGGATCATGCTGCAGATGCGTATCCGCATTAACATGGGAGCTGTCGATGGATTTTCGGATCGGTTATGAGATGCAGTATTCGTTTCCACAACCGACGCCTGTTATTGCAATGCTGAATGTTCATTTTACGCGGGTTTCCGATCTGGCGAGTCCGGACCATATTCTGCTGCATCCGACCCAGCCGATTTCCGGATACCGCGACGGGTTCGGCAACTGGTGTTCGCGGTTTCTGGCGCCTGCCGGCGACATGACGATTACCGCTGATGCGATCATTCACGACAGTGGCGAGTTTGATCCGGTGACGCCGAACATCGGCCAGGCCGAGGTGAATAAACTTCCCGAAGAAGCACTGGTGTTTCTGCTGCCGAGCCGCTTTTGCGACAGCGACCGCCTGCTGGATCTGGCCTGGACCCTGTTCGGCGCAACCGAGCCCGGTACGCAGCGTGTGCAGGCGGTCTGCGACTTCGTGCACAATCACATCTCGTTCGGCTATCATCATGCGCGTGTCACGCGGACCGCTTCCGAAGGTTACGAGGAAGGACTGGGTGTCTGCCGTGATTTTGCCCATCTGGCCGTGGCGTTTTGCCGGGCCCTGAATATCCCGGCGCGCTATTGCACCGGCTATATCTCTGACGAGGGGACGTCGCGTCCCTGGGCGCCGGGCGATTTCGCGGCCTGGTTCGAAGCCTATCTCGATGGTCAGTGGCATATGTTCGATCCGCGCAACAATGTACCGCGCATGGGCCGGTTCCTGATGGCGCGGGGGCGCGATGCCGCTGATGTCGCGATGGTGACGACGTTCGGACAGAATACCCTGCAAAGTTTCAAGGTATGGACCGACAAGTTGCCCAGCTGACAATTCTGCGCGGCCGGGCGGTTAAAATCTCATTGTCTTTGGTTATTCAATTATAAGGATGTACAGGATGCGTCGCATTGCAGCCTTCGTTGTGGTGACTTTGTTGTGTCTGGGGGCGCTCGGCGTTCAGGCCGAGGATTTTTCGCCGGTGGCGCTGAAATTCGACCGTCCCGAACTTGAAAGCCGCTGGCGGGCAAGACTGCAGGGTTTCCTTGATGCCGGTGTCATCCCGCTGATCGACATGGAAACCAGCCTGCAGCAAGATCAGGTCGAAACATACATCCCGGACGCCTTGCCGGTGATGGACAAGCTCGGTTTTGCACTGATCGCCGCTGATGGCTATCAACGCGCAAAGGACGGATCCAAAGGCTATCGCTGGAGCACCTACATCCGCGCACTGGTCATCGACTATCCCGACCGCTTCGTGCCGACGGCGAACGGCGGCACCAATCCGAACTGGCTGAAGGAGAAGGGCGGCGAGCCGACCGACTTCATCGATCAGATGGAACAGCACGTCCGTGCCGGCATATACGCGAACATGGGCGAGTTTGATTTCCGTCATTACATGTCCAACCATCAGTGCAAGCAGGGCAAGACCGATCGCGACAGCGATATCGCGCTGACCAGTGAAAACGGTCATCGGGTGTTCAGGCTTTCGGCCAAAACCGGCGTGCCGTTCGTCATCCACCTTGAACCCGAAGATCAATCTCTGGATGATCTGGCGACGATGCTGAAGCAGTATCCGGGCGCCAACGTCATCGTTGCCCATTTCGGCCAGATCCGGCATCCGGAAAAGGAAACCCGGTTCACACCGGAAACGGTGCGGCAGCTTCTCGGCACCTATCCGAACCTGTATTACGATCTGGCAACGGCTGAACCCAATCGCCGCTACCGGTGTTCGGATGTGGCAGCTGACGGGGTCATCTGGGATGGCCCGCTGAACGATCAGCGCGACACCCTGAGCCCCGCCTACAAGGTCATCCTGTCTGAGTTTTCATCACGCTTTGTCGCCGCCACCGATTATGGCGGCGGGCGCGAGCCGTGGCCGAGATTTCTGAGTGAGAAGGCAGAGAATCTGCGCCGTATCATGCAGGGGCTGCCGGATGAAGCGCAGCACAATATCGGCTACAGAAATGCCTGGAAACTGCTGACCGGCAAACCCTGGGCACCGTGAGCGGGAGGCCGAAAACAAGGCCCGCTCCCCGCTGAGCCGCTCAGCTCGAAGGGAACGGGCCTGTTTTCAGAGGTTTGGCCGAAGAGATCAGAGTGTCGGCAGCGGCGGCAGTTTCTGGCCGAACCATTTTTCCGACAGCGTGTTCAGATCGCCACCCAGCTTTTTGTGCAGGATGAAGACGTTGACCCACTGCAGCATGTTCATTTCGCCGGCTTTAACGCCCATGAATGCCGGAGAATCCTTAATGATGAACTTGGTTTCGACATTCAGCTTGGGATTGTCGGCAGTCACTTTGGCGGCCACCGTGTTGCCGGTAACCAGCACATCAACCTGACCGGCGACGAACGCCGAGATGGTTGCGGCGTTATCACCGAAGCGGGTGATCGAGGCCGATTTCGGTGCAATCTTGCTGAGTTCCAGGTCTTCCAGCGTACCACCGGTCAGACCGACCTTCTTGCCGGCAAGATCCTCGACGGACATGATTTTCATGTCCTTGCTGGCAAAGGCGCCGGAAAAGAACGGCGCATAGGCCGACGAGAACCAGATCGATTTGGCGCGCGTCGGATTGGCACCCATCGATGAGATGACGAGATCAACCTTGCCCGACGTCAGATAGGGAATGCGCTGTTTCGAGGTCAGCGGCACGAGCTCAAGTTCGACACCCAGTTCCTTGGCGACCAGACCGGCAACGTCGACGTCATAGCCTTCGTGCTTCAGATCCTTGCCGACCGAACCGAACGGCGGGAAGTTTTCCGGCACGCCGATCTTGACCTTGCCGGCTTTGAGAATGTCTTCCATCTGGTCCGCATGGGCGGCACCGGTGCTGGCGATTGCCAGGGTCATCGCAAGAGCGATTGCTTTGCCAATTTTCTTATACATCTGCGTAAAGTCTCCTGTGGGTCTACGGGTTTATGATTATCGCGAACGTGTCGCCATCTTTTTTTCGAGCGACTTCGACCACTTCGACAACGGAAAGCAGAGGCAGAAATAAATCAGCGCCACCATAGGATAGATGATATACGGCTCGGCGCCATCCAGCTGCGAGTTGGCGATTTTTTTGCCCCACCTCATGAGGTCGTTGTAGTCGATAATGTAGGCCATCGAGGTTCCCTTGATGACCTGGACCATGAACCCGACAGTCGGTGGCGTAGCGATGCGCAACGCCTGCGGGGACACGATAAACCAGAGAATTTCACCGAACGTCAGGCCGAGCGCACGGCCGCCTTCCCATTGGCCTTTGGCCACGGATTCCAGCGCACCGCGCCAGACTTCCGACATATAGGCGCTGGTGAACAGCGTCAGCGAGACACTCGCCGCAACCCATGGGGCGACGCTGATATGAAAGAAGGATGGAATGCCGAGACCGATCAGGAACAGCAGCATCAAAAGCGGGATCGCCTGAAACAGCCAGATATAACCGGTCGCGACTTTGCGCAGCCAGCCAATCGGCGAGATCTTGAGAATGGTGAACAGCAGACCGATCAGCCCCCCGCCGATGAACGCCGTCAGCGACAGATAGATGGTCCATTGCGTGGCGTTGACCAGCGTGCCGATGACGTTGCTGTAAAAAGGTCCGAACACGGGTTCCAGAAGCGCGCTCATCGGATCGACCTCCACGGAAAGGCGTATCGGTTTAGGGCATTGAAGATCGCCTTGTAGCCGAACACGATTGCCACATAGAGAACCGTCAGTACGATAAAGACTTCAAAGTCGCGGAAGTTCCGGTCGGCGACAAAGCGCCCGGCCCAGGTCAGGTCTTCGACGCCGATTTCCGAAATCAGGCCGGTGGTCAGAAACAGAAACACGAACTGGCTGGTCAGTGACGGATAGACGTTGCAGAGCGCCTGCGGCAGAACGATGTCGAGAAAGATCTGCCGCTTGGTCAGGCACAGCGATCCCGCCGCTTCGATCTGTCCGGTCGGTATGGAGCTGATGCCGGCGCGGACCACCTCGGCGAAGTAGGCGGAAAAGTTCAGCGTCATCGCCAGCAAGGCCGAAGCTTCGAACGACCAGCGATAGTGTAAAAGCTGGGGCAGGCCGAAGGCGACAAAGAACAACTGTACGATGAACGGGGTGTTGCGGACCGTTTCGATATAGCCCTGGGCAAAGCCGCTCAGCAGTTTTGGCGATGATTTGCCCTGCGCGCTGACCAGCACCAGTCCGAGGATCATGCCGAGAATGCCGCCGGCGGTCGAAAGCTCGATACTGACCAGACAGCCATGCAGCAGCCTGTCGATGTATTCGGGTTCACGCCAGATTTCGTAGAAGCGGAAATCAAACATGTCGGCGCCCCTACAGTATCTGACCGAGGAACGCCTTGGTGCGTTCGTGCTGCGGATTGGTGAAGAAGCTTTCCGGGTCGTTCTGTTCGACGATCTGACCGGCGTCCATGAAGATGACGCGATCGGCGACCTGGCGGGCAAAGCCCATTTCGTGGGTGACGCACAGCATCGTCATGCCGGTCTTGGCCATACCGACCATGGTATCGAGCACCTCGTTGACCATTTCCGGATCAAGCGCCGAGGTCGGCTCGTCAAACAGCATGATTTTCGGCTCAAGGCAGAGCGCCCGGGCAATCGCCACCCGCTGCTGCTGGCCGCCGGACAATTGCCCCGGGAACTTGTCGCGTTGTTCCGGGATGCGCACCTGGGTGAGAAAGCGCATGGCCACTTCGGTGGCTTCCTGCTTGCTCCGCTTCAGGGCCCGGCGTTGTGCCAGAACGCAGTTTTGCAGGACGGTAAGGTGCGGGAACAGGTTGAAGGACTGAAACACCATGCCGACCTCGCGGCGCACCGCTTCGACTTTCTTCATGTCCATGGTCAGTTCCACGCCGTTGACGACGATGTCGCCATCCTGATGGACTTCGAGGCGGTTGAGGCAGCGGATCAGCGTTGATTTGCCGGACCCCGAAGGCCCGCAAATGACGACACGTTCGCCGAACTTGACGGTGAGATTTATGTTTTTGAGAACCTGAAAGTCACCGTACCACTTGCTCATCGAACGGATCGAGACGGCCGGTCCGGCAGCAACTGTTTCACTCATGTCATTCCCCTTCTGGACCCTGTAAGGGCCTTTAACCGCTGTGCGGCAGAACCAAAACATATGAAACTCAAATTTTTATTATGATGACAATGAAACAATAATTTCAGTTTGTCAATAATAGTAAAACTTGATTTTCAGAAAAGTGCTCTGTACCATGAAAAAAATACAAGAGGAAATATCGAGACATGGCCAAGGCAACTCCCGGTATAAAGCCGAAGAAACCCAAGAAGCCGGCAGGCAATGATCAGCCGGCTGTGCTGACCCCGGGCCGCTCGCTGGAATCCCGGCTGCATGAACAATATGCCTCGCTGCCGGTCAGCGAGCGCAAGATCGCCGATCTCATTCTCGATTTTCCGGGCGAGCTGGCGGCTTATTCGGCAACCGAAATCGCCGAGCTGGCCAATGCCTCGAAAGCTGCCGTGACGCGCTTGATCCGCAGGCTCGGCTACGCCAACTTCGAAGAAGTGCGCAGAACCATCCGTGACGGACGCAAGGTCGGCTCGCCGTATTTCCTGATGGATCGGGAAAGCAAATCGGAATCCTTTGCGCAGCGCATTCATAATCATATTGAGCAGGACATCGCCTCGATCAATCTGACCCTTGAGGGCCTTTACAAGGAAACCTTCGATGCCATCGTCAAGGCGATCAGTACGGCAAGGCGGGTCTGGCTGGTCGGCTTTCGCAATGGTCATTATCTGGCCGGCTATGCGCGCTGGCAGCTGATCCAGGTGCGTGGTGATGTGCACCTGATGCCGCAGGCCGGCGAGACGATGGCGGAATATCTGGCGGATCTGCAGCCCGATGATGTGCTGATCGTGATGGGATTTCGCCGCCGTCTGCCGGCGATCCAGCGGATCGTCGACACCGCCAAGAAGGCCGGTGTGCCGACGCTGGTACTGACCGATCCGACAGCACCCGACACGATGCGGGCGACCTGGACCATTCGCTGTGAAATCCGTGGCAACGACTTCTTCGACCGCTATACCGGCGTGATGTCGTTCCTGCATCTGCTCAGCGTTTCGGTGGCCCGCGCCACCGGCGCCAAGGGACGGCGGCATCTGCAGCGGATCGAAGCAATCCACGAGGACTTCAATGACTTCTAGCCGCGCCAGGTCAGCCCCTGTGCCGCCGGTCCACGATATCGGCGCCGAGATCATGGCCCGGGCCGATGCGCTGGCGGCCATCAGCGAACAAGCGGACGGCCTGACCCGGCGCTATCTCAGCCCCGAACATGCCCGTGCCAATGCCCTCGTCGCAAAGTGGATGCGCGACGCCGGCATGACGGCTCGTATTGATGCGGTCGGCAATGTGGTCGGACGTTATGAAGGTCTTGGCGCTGATGCGCCGGCGTTGTTTCTGGGCTCACACCTCGACACCGTCGCCGATGCCGGACGCTATGACGGCATGCTGGGGGTGATCACCGCGATCTCGTGTATCGGTGCCCTGCACCGCTCAGGCGAACGGTTTGATTTCGCCATCGAAGTGCTCGGTTTTGGAGACGAGGAGGGCTTGCGTTACCAGTCGACACTGCTCGGCAGCCGCGCCGTGGCCGGTAATTTTGATCCGGCCCTGCTGGCCCGCTGCGATCAGAACGGTGTCAGCATGGCAGACGCAATGCGGGCCTTCGGGCTTGATCCGGATGCGGTCGGGGATGCCGCCCGAAAACCGGCCGAGGTGCTTGGCTATGTCGAGTTGCATATCGAACAGGGGCCGGTGCTGGAAAAGCGTGGCCGTCCGGTCGGAGCCGTCACCGCCATTGCCGGGGCAACCCGCCTCGCCGTGACCGTCACCGGCGAGGCCGGTCACGCCGGCACCGTGCCGATGGATTCCAGACGGGATGCGCTGACTGCCGCTGCGGAAGTTGTGCTTGCCGTCGAAGCCCTGTGCAGCGGCAAGCCGGGGGTGGTCGGCACGGTCGGTGTGCTGGATGTACTGCCCGGTGCCTCCAACGTTATCCCGGGCAAGGCGATGCTGAGCATCGATATCCGTGCCGGTGAAAACGCCCAGCGTCTGCAGGCCGTGGACGATGTCAGAAAAGCCGTTGCCGGGATTGCCGGAAAGCGCGGTGTCGCGATTGATGTTCAGCAGACCCACGAAAGCCAAAGCAGCCCCTGCGCCCCCTGGCTGATCCGTCAGATCGTTGCCGCCATCGGTGAAGACGATGCGGTCTGTCTGCCGAGCGGTGCCGGACACGATGCCGCGGCGATGGCGGCGCTCAGCGATGTCGGCATGATCTTCGTGCGCTGTACCGGCGGGATCAGCCATAATCCGGCCGAGAGCATCAGCGAGGCCGATGCGCAGGCTGGCGCTGATACCCTGATTCGTTTCATTCAAAATTTCAAAGTCGAGGACTAATCCGTGGACCCGAAACTGACCGCAGCGCTGAGCGCCGAAATCGATGCCAGCTTTGATGATGAAGTGGCATTCCTGCAGGCACTGGTGCGGGTGCCCTCAGACAACCCGCCCGGTAATTGCACGCCGCACGCGGTGCGCGCCGCGGACCTTCTGGAAGAGATCGGCTTCACGGTTGAACGTCACCCCGTGCCGACTGATCTGTGTCACGCCAACGGCATGATCTCGGCAACCAACCTGATCATCCGCCAGCGCTTCGGCGCGGGCCCGGTGATTGCCTTCAACGCGCATGGCGATGTCGTCGCCCCGGGCGACGGCTGGAGTTCTGATCCCTACGGTGCCGAGATCAGGGACGGCTGGATGTATGGCCGTGGTGCGGCCGTATCGAAATCCGATTTCGCCACCTATGTCTATGCCCTGAAGGCGGTGATGGCGTGTAACCCGCCGCTCGCCGGCAGCATCGAACTGCACCTGACCTATGACGAGGAAGTCGGCGGCTTCATCGGCCCGAAGTGGCTTCTGGATGAAGGACTCTCAAAGCCCGACTATGCGGTATCCGCCGGTTTCTCTTACGCCGTCATCACGGCTCACAACGGCTGTTTGCATCTGGAAGTGAGCGTGCTCGGCAAGTCCGCGCATGCCGCCAAACCGTCCACCGGCCATGACGCCATGGAAGCCGCCAACGCGGTCCTTACGGCGCTTTATCAGCATCGTAAAAGTCTGGGTGCGACGGTCTCGGCAATCAGCGGGATCGGCTCGCCCAATCTCAACGTCGGCCTGATCGAAGGCGGCATCAACACCAACGTGGTGCCGGACCGCGTCACCCTGCGCCTCGATCGCCGCATGATCCCGGAAGAAAACGCCGCAGAAGTGGAAGCCGGATTGCGTGCCCTGATTGCCGACAGCCTGCATGGACTGCCGGGGATCACGCATAGCGTCAGCCGGGTCCTGCTGGCGGAACCGCTGGCGCCGGTCGGCGATATTACGCACCTTGCGGAAACCCTGCAGGCGAACGCGACACGGGTTATCGGCGAGCCGGTGCCGTTGCTTGGTGTGCCGCTGTATACCGATGCCCGCCACTATGCGACGCAGGGCATACCGACGGTGTTGTATGGTGCCGGCCCGCGCAGCATCGAAGAGGCGAACGCGCACCGCGCCGATGAACGGCTGCCGCTCGATAGCCTGCGCAAGGCGACCGAAGTGATTGCCGGCACCATGGTGGACATGCTGGCGCAGAAATAAGGTCAGCCCTTGGGGGCGGTATCGCGGATCTGGTTGATGATTCCGGAGAAGTCCTTGCCCTTGCCACCCTCGCTAACATAGCGGCGGTAATTATCCGCCGCTGCGGCAGCCATTTCGACATTGGCACCAAAGCTTTTGGCGGCGGCCAGCGCCAGATCCATATCCTTGAGCATCAGTTCGGCGGCAAAGCCCGGCGCATAATCCCGGTTGGCGGGCGACGTGGGGACCGGTCCCGGGACCGGGCAGTAACTGGTCAGCGACCAGCACTGGCCGGACGCCGTGCTGGACACGTCAAACAGCTTCTGTTTATCAAGCCCCAGCTTTTCGGCCAGCACGAACGCTTCGGCAACCGCCTGCATCTGTATGCCGAGCATCATGTTGTTGCAGACCTTGGCCGCCTGTCCGGCCCCGGCGCCACCGCAATGCACGATGTTCTTGCCCATGGCTTCAAGCACCGGCTTGGCCTGGGCAAAGGCCGCGTCCGAGCCGCCGACCATCAGTGTCAGGGTGCCGGCAACAGCGCCGCCGACACCGCCGGAAACCGGCGCGTCGAGCATCAGAAAGCCGCGTTCGGCGGCGGTGGCATGGACCGCGCGGGCGGTGTCCACATCAATAGTCGAGCAGTCGATCATCAGGACGCCCGGCTTTGCAGCATCGAATACGGATGAAGTATAGACGTCCTTCACATGCTTGCCGGCCGGCAGCATCGTCACAATGACATCGGCGTCTTTGACGGCATCGGCGGCAGACGCGGCGATGACGGCACCCTTGGCGGCAACCTGATCGAGGTGCCATTGCGACAGATCAAACACCGTCACTGCGTGACCGGCTTTCAGAAGATTGCTGGCCATCGGCCCGCCCATGTTGCCGACGCCGATAAATCCTATCTTAGCCATCAGATATTTCTCCCTGGATTATTCTCTGTATTTTTTGTCTTCGGTTATTGTGAGGGCGCGATGCACGGAACTTCAATGATTATCTGAACAGCCAGCGATGCAGCAGTTTGGTGTAGCGCGGCATCACCACATAAACCATCAGGACTTCAATGACCGCCGGGGGCAGCCGTGCCTCCTGGCCGCTTCACCAGCACCGCCATGACCGCGAGAATGACAAACAGCAGGCAGAGAATCAGAAACACGTCGGCGAAGGCCATAACGGCGGCTTGCTGATGCACCGAGCGGCTGAGTGTCTTCAGCGCCATGGCATGAGCATCACTGCCGAACGATGCAAAACCGGCGGCCAACGCATCCAGCCGTTCAATGGCGGCGCGGCTGGAAAACGTCACCGCTTCGTGCAGACGCTGGATGTGCAGATCGGTACGGTTGTTGAGAATGGTATTGATGGCTGCAAGACCGATGGCACCGCCGAGGTTCCGCATCAGGTTAAAAAGCCCGGACGCGTTCTTGACCCGCTCTGCCGGCAGGGTGCCGAGGGCGACATTGGTGATCGGCACCATCGCCAGCATCACGCCGACACCACGGAAGATCTGCGGCCACAGAAGTTCATAGAAATCCCAGTCCTTGGTCAGGGAGGTCATCTGCCACGAGCCGATGGCAAAGATCACGAACCCGGCGAACAGCAATAAACGAGGATCAAGCTTGGCCGACAAGCGTCCGGCAATCGGTGCTGTAAAGAACATGGCTATGCCCGATACGAACATGGTTTCGCCGATCATCAGTGCGTCGTAGCCGCGGATCTGTGCGAGATAGACCGGGTAAAGATAGGTCAGGCCATAGAGGCCGATGCCGATGACAAACGAGAACAGGCTGCCGACGGCAAAGTTGCGGTCTGTAAAGGCCCTGAGATCGACAATCGGCGTCTCGGCCCTGAGCACTCTGACAAAAAAGGCAATGGCCGAGATTGTCGTGATCAAAGCGACAAGGGCGATGGTCGGGTCCTGGAGCCAGTCGTTGCGCGGGCCTTCTTCAAGAACATATTCAAGTGA
>JANRAT010000311.1 GCA_030727885.1 Rhodospirillales bacterium
GCTTGGCACCATTGTAGTCATATGCCTTGGGTATGCCGATCGTCTGAACACCTTCGATGAAGGCCTCGGTCAGCGGATGCGACCAGTCGATGTTGGTCACTTTCAAAGGCCCCTCGCGGCCGCGAAAGGTGTCGTCCCCTTCGCCGATACGGCCTTCGGAGCGGCGGAAATACGGCAGCACATCAGCATAGCCCCAGCCATGATTGCCGCGCTGCGCCCAGCCGTCATAGTCCATGCGGTTGCCGCGTGTATAGATGTGCCCGTTGATTGAGCTGGAACCGCCCAGGGTTTTGCCGCGGGGCTGCTGGATTGCCCGGCCTGCTGTCCATTCCGTCGGCTCGGTTTCATAGAGCCAGTTCACCTTGGGATCCTTGATCGTATAGATGAACCCGGCAGGGATATGTATGAATGGATTGTAATCGACAGGCCCAGCTTCAAGTACACAAATGCGCACGGTCGGATCTTCACTGAGCCGGTTGGCCAAAACGCTGCCCGCCGAACCGGCGCCGACGATGACATAATCGAAAGTTTCCATGTCGCTCCCAATGCAAAACCGGTATTTTCCGGCGTTCAGAAAATACTAGGGGTGCCGGGATCACTTGAAAAGCATCAACAATGTATGCGGTGTCAAAACAGAGAACTGCTGAAAAAACCTCGGCATTGCCAGCTCACGACGGGCTCTTTGCATTCCTTAAAATCGGATGATCGTCGAGACTTTCGAGCTTTTTAAGTCCGGATGTGTCAACGGGTTTGCTCGGATGGCAGCACAACAGACTGAAAGAATAGATGTTTTCAAAGATGTTTTTGCCATTGCCTGCAAGGTTGTCCGGCCGGTACAGCGGCACCGCATGCCACCACACCTCATAGCCGAAACTGCGGACCGTTTCATAAAGGCTTTGCGATAACGCAGCGCGGTCATCTTCAAGATACAGGACCGGCTTGTCGCGGGCGATCAGCTGGGCGGCGCCTTTAACGACTTTGACCTCCATGCCCTCGGCATCGCACTTGATCAGCTGCACCTTGAAGGCAGCGTCGATCATGTCATCCAGACAGACCACCGGCGTCCGTCCATGTTGCGACACGGGTCCGGCAATCGTGCTCTGGTTAACGCCGATGCCGCCGAAATTGAACGCTCTGTCCGGATCGATATCCGCCATGACGGTTGACCCGGCAACATCGCCAACCGCCATGTTGTAGGTCGTGACGTTGGTACAGTCGTTATTGATGACATTGGCGCACAGCATCTGGAAACACAGCCGCTGCGGCTCGAAGGCTATGACATGACCGTCCGGGACACGTTTCGCCAGCGGCACGGTGTGCGCACCGATATTGCCGCCGACTTCGATGATATTGGCATCCGGCGCCAACAGGCGGGCAAGCAGGAGAATCTCGCCATAAGACCATTCCCCGTAGGCCTGCAGGGATTTGCCGATGTACTGATCGTTGGGGTTCGAAATCCAGCGATAGCCGGCGATGTTGCTATGGGTGAACTGCATGGCCTCAAACACCCGTCCAGATCGGAAGTCCGTTGAAGGTGACGATTAAAGCAGCCGCCCCCTGAATCGAAAAGGCCCGAAACAAAATGTTCCGGGCCTTTCCAGTGACTTCGTTAGCGTAGTATCAGCAACCGGCCTGCGGGCGCATGTCGGATTTGCTGATGCCTGCGACGGCAACAGGTGCTTTCATGGCGTCGCGGCGGAACGGTTCACCCAGTTCCTGATTGAGAACCACTTCGATAAACGTGGTCACGCCGTTTTCCATCTGATCCTTGACGGCTTCGGCAAGTTTCTCGGTCAGTTCCTGCATGGTCGTGACCTGAACACCCTTGAGGCCGCAGGCATCGGCGATCTTGGCGTACTGCACGTCAAGATTAAGCTCGGTCCCGACGAAGTTGTCAGCATACCACAGCGTCGTGTTGCGCTTTTCCGCACCCCACTGATAGTTGCGGAAGATCACCATCGTGATCGGCGGCCATGGATCGCGGCCGCAAGCGGTCATTTCGTTCATCGAGATACCGAAGGCACCATCACCGGCAAAGCCGATGACCGGCAGTTCCGGTTTCGCGATCTTGGCGCCGAGAATAGCCGGCAAGCCATAACCGCAAGGACCGAACAGACCTGGTGCCAGATAGCGGCGACCCTGTTCAAACGTCGGATAGGCGTTACCGATGGCGCAGTTGTTGCCGATGTCGGACGAAATGATGACATCTTTCGGCATCGACGCCTGAATTGCACGCCAGGCCATACGCGGCGACATGTGCTTCGGCTTCGCCTTGCGTGCACGTTCGTTCCACGTGGTGCCCGGATCGTCGTCTTCGTGATCCATCGACGACAGTTGCTGCAACCATGCAGAACGGGTCTGGTGAATCAGCTTTTCACGGTCGGCACGACCGACGCTGCCGGCACTGGCCGACAGCTGGGCCAGCAGGCTTTCCGCAACCAGCTTGGCATCGCCCTGAATGGCGACGGCGACTTTCTTGGTCAGGCCAATGCGATCAGCATTCATGTCGACCTGAATAACCTTTGCACCCTTGGGCCAGTAATCGATGCCGTAACCCGGCAGTGTCGAGAACGGATTGAGGCGTGTACCAAGTGCCAGCACGACGTCAGCCTTGGAAATCAGCTCCATGGCCGCTTTCGAACCGTTGTAGCCGAGCGGGCCAACCGACAACGGGTGCGATCCGGGGAACGCATCGTTGTGCTGATAACCGCAGCAAACCGGTGAGC
>JANRAT010000312.1 GCA_030727885.1 Rhodospirillales bacterium
GGATATTAAAAGCACATGTCATTGAAAATCAGACTGTCCCGCGGTGGGGCAAAGAAGCGCCCTTACTACCGCATTGTTATTGCAGACTCGCGCCGTTCGCGTGACGGCCGCTTCATCGAGCGCGTCGGTTCCTACAATCCGATGGTCCCGAAAGACCATCCGGAACGCCTGAACTTCGATCAGGAGCGGATCAAGTACTGGCTTGGTGTCGGCGCTACGCCGTCCGATCGCGTTGCCCGTTTCCTGGCCGCTGCCGATATGGTTGCCGCACCGGTAATCCACGAGCAGACCAAGAAGCATCTGCCGAAAGCCAAGGCTCAGGAACGTCTGGCCGAAGCCGAAGTGAAGAAAGCCGCAGCCGAAGAAGCCGCCGCAGCCGCTGCAGCGCCGACCGAAGCCGAGCTTGCAGCCGAACAGGCTTCTGCTGAAGAAGCCGCACCGGCTGAAGAAGCTGTTGCTGCAGAAGCACTGGCTGAAGAAGTGAAAGAGGAGGCCTGATCACTGATCCGGCCCCTTTATCGCTTATGAGCCAGCGGTTAGTCGATCCGATTCGCCTCGGCATTATTGTCGGGGTCAGGGGCATCAAAGGCGAAGTTCGCATCAAGAGCTTCACTGACGAGCCCACGGACATTGCGGCCTATGGCCCGCTGTTCGACCGGACAGGGACACGACGGTTCGATCTCAGGGTTACGGGCACGCAAAAAGGCGTGGTCCTGGCCTGGGTCAAGGGGGTTGCCGACCGTACGGCGGCAGAAGCACTGAAACGGACCGAACTGTTCGTTGAGCGTGCGCAGCTGCCGGCCCCGGAAGAAGACGAGTTTTATCACTCGGATCTCGAAGGGCTGCAGGCGGTCGGTGTTGACGGTGAAGAGATAGGCAAGGTGGTCGGTGTCTTCGATTTTGGCGCCGGCCCGGTACTCGAGATTACCGGCAATGTTCTGGTGCCGTTTACCAGAGCGGTGGTGCCGGTGATCGATATCGAGGGCAGGAAAGTGGTGATCGACCCGCCTTACGGGTTGTTTGATCCTCCCGGCAAAGAACAGCCGGGAACGGAAGAAGAGAGCGAAGAGGACTGATCGACGTGAACGAGGCAGAGGCAGACAAGATGTGGCGCGCCCGCGTGCTGACCATCTTCCCGGACATGTTTCCGGGGCCGCTCGGCGTGTCCCTGACGGGGCAGGCGCTGTCGCGTGGTCTTTGGTCCTTGCAAGCCATCGACATCCGTTCATTTGCCGAAGACAAACACGCCAGTGTCGATGATGTGCCGTTCGGCGGCGGTCCCGGCATGGTGATGCGGCCGGATGTTATCGGTCGGGCGGTTGAAGCTGCACGCAGCGGCGTGGAAGATCTGCCACTGGTCTACCTGACGCCGCGTGGTGCACCGCTGAAGCAGGAAATGGTCCGCAGGCTTGCCGACGGACCGGGTCTGATTGCGCTTTGCGGCCGCTTCGAGGGCATTGACCAGCGGGTCATGGATGTCTTCCCGGGCGAGGAAATCTCGCTCGGCGATTTCGTTCTGTCCGGCGGTGAATTGCCGGCGATGACATTGATCGATGCCTGCGTTCGTCTGTTACCGGGTGTTATCGGCGCTGAAGCGTCGCTGGAGGAAGAAAGTTTCGAAACCGGATTGCTGGAATATCCGCACTACACCCGCCCGCGCGAATGGCGCGGTCAGGCTGTGCCGGACGTACTGCTTTCCGGCCATCACGAAAACGTACGTGCCTGGCGTCATGCCCAGGCTGAGGAAATCACGCGTCAGCGACGTCCCGACTTGTGGGAACGTTATGGACACGGCAATATTTAAGCCAAGAAGGAAAACAAGCTATGAACATTATTGAGAAACTCGAAAAAGAGCAGATGGATCGTCTCACTGCCGAACGCAAGGTGCCTGAATTCGCACCGGGCGATACGCTCCGCGTTAACGTGAAAGTCGTCGAAGGCACGCGCGAACGCGTACAGGCCTTCGAAGGCGTCTGCATTGCCCGCAACGGCAGTGGCCTCAACGAAGCCTTCACCGTCCGCAAGATTTCTTACGGCGAAGGCGTGGAGCGGGTATTCCCGGTCTATTCGCCGAGCATCGACAGCATTGATGTCATCCGTCGTGGCGATGTCCGTCGTGCCAAGCTTTATTACCTGCGCGATCGTCAGGGCAAGTCGGCTCGTATCGCCGAGAAAACCGATGGTTTCTCAGCGAAACTGACGGCCGAAGAAAAGCGCGTCGCGAAGGAAGAAAAAGTCGCTCGTGATGCCGAAATGCGCGATGCCAGAAAAGAAAAAGCCAAAGCTGCTGGCGAAGCCAAGAGCTAACTAAAAATCGGGACCATAAGGTCCTATATAGGTTGTAGCCGCCAGGTGTGCTCTTGGGCGTATCTGGCGGCGGATATCCAATGAGGAGGGAACGATGGCGAAAGCAAGAACGCTTTTCGATAAGATTTGGGATAGTCACCTGGTCAATGTTCAGGATGACGGCACCTGTCTGCTGTATATTGACCGGCATCTCGTACACGAGGTGACCAGTCCGCAAGCGTTTGAAGGCCTGCGTCTTGCCGGCCGCAAGTTGCGTCGCCCGGACCTCACACTGGCCGTGCCGGATCACAACGTTTCGACGACCGAACGTGGTGGCTACATCGCCGACGACGAAAGCCGCATCCAGATCGAAACCCTGCAGAAGAACTGCGCCGATTTTGGTGTGCCGCTGTTTGACGTCACCGACGTC
>JANRAT010000313.1:0-829 GCA_030727885.1 Rhodospirillales bacterium
AACCTTCATCGAGCCAACTGCACAAATCAGAAACCTCGGCGTTCGCCTCAAGCACAATGCCAACCAGGGCTCAATCAAAGGCAAACGGGTCGTGCTGGTTGACGATTCAATCGTTCGCGGCACCACCTCAACCAAGATCGTAGAAATGGTCAGGGCCGCAGGTGCAACCGAAGTCCACATGCGCATTTCGTCGCCACCGACGACCCATTCTTGTTTTTACGGGATCGACACGCCGGAACGTGACCAACTCATGGCATCACAGCACAGCGTTCAGCAAATGGCAGACATTATCGGCGTCGACAGCCTTGCCTTTATTTCCATCAACGGTCTTTACCGTGCGGTCGGCGAAGCCGAGCGTGACATGGAAATGCCGCAGTACTGCGACGCCTGTTTTACCGGCGAATATCCGATACCGCTAGTCGATCACAATGGCGGCGGCATGCCGAAACAATTGTCCCTCCTCTCCGAACGGGACTAATCGGGAATTCAAAAATGCAAAAACGATTAGATGGACGTATCGCCCTGATCACGGGTGCATCACGCGGCATCGGCCGTGCCGTAGCCAAACGCTTTGCCCTTGAAGGCGCTCATCCGATCCTGATTGCCCGCACCCAGGCAGGGCTTGAAGAGCTTGATGATGAAATCCGCAGCGAGTGCGGTGTTGAATCGACGTTGGTGCCGTTTGACCTGAAGGACTCCAACGCCATCGACAAGGTTGGCGCCGCCATGTACGAGCGGTTCGGCAAACTGGACGTGATGGTCGCCAACGCAGGCCTGCTTGGCGTGCTGACCCCGGTCCATCAGATTGACCCGAAAGTCTGGGACGACG
>JANRAT010000313.1:839-2715 GCA_030727885.1 Rhodospirillales bacterium
ATCTGACAGCGTGCTGGCGTCTGACCCGTGCCATGGATCCATTATTACGCGCCTCGGATAGCGGTCGGGCAATTTACGTGACGTCGACGGTCGGCCACCAGCCGCGTGCTTTCTGGGGAACTTATGCCATCTCAAAGGCGGGACTCGACATGATGGCTAAAGTCTATGCGGAAGAAACCCGAAAAACCAAGATCCGGGTCAACATACTCAACCCCGGGCCGACCCGAACCGGCATGCGCGCAGCCGCGATGCCTGGCGAAGACCCGGAAACCCTGAAGACCGCAGACAGCATCGCCCATGAATTCGTCAAACTGGCTGAAGCCTCCTGTACGATGCATGGCGAAATGGTGGATGCCAAAGCCGAATAAACCGGCCCGTCCAGCAGCGACAAGTCTATTCGTCTGCTGCGATACGCACTTCGGCCTTTAGTGTCGCCAGCCCAGCCTTCATGGCAGCGCTCAGGGCAATATCCGTAATGATAATATGGACATTCTCAAGACCGGTCACTTTGACCGGAGCACTTCGCCCGAATTTTGTGTGGTCCGCCAACAGGACGCTGGTCCGTGCCTGGGAAAGCATTTGCGTCCGCATTTCGGCAGCTTCGCGGGTGTAGTCCATGAGCCAGGGATGTGCGGCCATCGCACTCGCCCCGACAAAAGTAAAATCCGGATAATAATTGGCCAGCATGGATGTCGCATCACGACCCAGCAAAGCCCCCTCGCTGGCCAGAAACTCCCCTCCTGTCAGCAATACCTTATTATCATTCCGCCCGCCAAGCCGCTGTGCGATATGGATATCGTTGGTAATTACTGTCAGCCGGCGGCGATCTGACAGGCAGTCCGCAAGGCATAATGTCGTGGTTCCGGAATCAATCAAAAGTGTGGAATCGTCAGGTACCATTTCCGCAGCAAGCCGGCCAATAGCCCGTTTTCCCTCGATATTGACCGTCATCCGTTCATCGAAAACCGGTTCAATATGATCCAGCGCCAGCGCGCCACCATGGGTTTTCCGGAGCCGTCTCTCATGGTCGAGGCGCGTAATGTCGCGCCTGACCGTTTCCTGGGAAACCTTGAGTCGGCGATGCAGTTCGCTGACCGAGACAGAGCCCCGTTCACTGACGATTTCCAGAATTCTTGCTCGCCGCTGTTCTGCCAGCATAAAAATGACCCTGCCTAACTTCTCGATGCCTCAAATAAGCGCAGAACGCTATAATCATCAAACTTTCTTTACAGATAATGTTTGCTCTACCCCTTACCCTGTCAATTAGCTAGTCTGTTCCACATAGAAGCAAGTAATTGACCCTTAAAACCGAGTGGAAACATCTGCACATAAAAAAACAAACAAAACTGCAAGATTAAATTCATGACCGATTTTGTTGACAATGTTGGGGCTTTGCCTGTTTCATCCATTTATCAAATCCAGCAACAAGGGAGCTAGGAGTATTAAAATGAATGTAGGATTTTCAAAATTCCTCAAACGGATGACATTTGGTGTCGCAGCCGTCGGCCTTTTGGCTGCAAGTGCCGCCAAAGCAGAAGAACTGTCGGTTTACACTGCCGTAGAAGCAGACGAACTGGCTGGCTTCAAGAAAGCCTTTGAGAGCGCCACCCCCGGCGTCACCATCAACTGGATCCGTGATTCCACCGGGATCGTGACCTCCAAACTGATGGCAGAAAAAAACAACCCGCAAGCTGACGTCGTCTGGGGCCTTGCTGCCACCAGCTTGATGCTGCTTGGCAACGAAGGCTATTTCCAGGGTTATGCCCCAAAAGGCCTCGATAAACTCGACAAGAAATACTACGACACAACCCACAAAGCGCCACAGTGGGTAGGCCAGCGTGCCTGGATCGCTTCCATTTGCTACAACACAGTCGCA
>JANRAT010000314.1:0-785 GCA_030727885.1 Rhodospirillales bacterium
TATGTCAATATCGAGTTTTGTCCCCGTAACGATTGTGACCAACATGTCTGCGTATCTCAGATACTGTCCGCCTGCTTGCCGATCAACCTGATCTGTTCATGGATCAGGTCGCGATTGCCACCGGGCGGCAGGTGACCGGCAATCGCCTCCAGCGAAGCGATGGTGTGGCGTGTGACATGGGCATTGCTGGCGATATAGGGCGTCGCCTTGTCGAAGATCATCGCGACGAAATCCCTGAACAGGAAAGGATCGGCATAGACCCGATCATACTGATTGAAGACATCGATGGTCCGCTCACAGGCGGCAAACTGAAGAATGCCGACCTTCAGCCAGTTGATCCCGGCAATCGCCGTATACGGGTCATTGACCCCGGGCGACAGGGCACGGGCGATAATCTCGATCAGCTGATCGGCAACGAACTCCAGATTCTGCGTCACCGTCGGCGAATGACCGAGGGCAAAGCAGGCCCGCAGGCTTTGCCGCGCATCGTCGGACAGCTTGCCTTCGACCCAGACTTCACAGAGCGTATCGCATTTCGTCACGAAGGCCCCCGGGCGGCCGAGGATCCGGATCCTGAGATCATACTGCCCGGCCAGTTCGTCCAGCCGCTTGATATCAAGGGCCTGGATATAGCCGTCCTGCAGGGGGTCTATCTTTTCCGCCGCTTCCGCATCAATCGCGTTGATCCAGAGGTCCCGTTCGCTCCTGAGTGTTCCCGGCGCATGATCGAATTTCGGAAACCGATCTTCGATCCCTGCGCTCAGGTTCTTGCCGAGCCGCGCGAT
>JANRAT010000314.1:795-2695 GCA_030727885.1 Rhodospirillales bacterium
CCAATGAATAGACGAAAGTGCCGATAAAGCAGCCGAGGCTGATCTGGCTGCCGCGGTCACGCATCATGTTACCGATCAGGCGCGGCCCGAAGGTGCCGCTGGCAAACGACACCGCAACCATGGTGATCGAGAACACGACCCCGGCGACACCGATGATCGAGCCCGCAATCATCGACAGCACGACCCGGGCGGTTTCCGGCTGCAGGGGGCGCAGGAAAACGATATCCGTCTCGAAAAACCCGGCGTAGGACATATCAATCCAGATCGTCACCCCGGACAGCGCGACCGAAGCCAGCAGAACCGCCACCGGAATGCACCAGTAGCTGGCCAGCAGAACCCGGTAGAGCTGTATCAGTTTCGCGCTGAATTCCATATTCTGTCCCTGATCTTGTCGATTCCTGCCCGTCCGCTTCCGGCAGCGTTTTGCAGCCTGACAATAACCCTACAAACTCAGACCCCTCCGCACCACCGGCAATGCCGGAATTTTGCCAGAAACATTGCAAGAACGGCGCCTCTGCGATATCACAACGGCCAAATCGCACCATGTTTTCGAAGGATCGGACAAACGATGGCCAGTTATCAGTATTCCTATGTCATGCAGGGCGTTTCCAAGACGTTTCCGGGCGGCAAGGAAATCCTCAAGAACATCACCCTTTCGTTCCTGCCGGGCGCTAAAATCGGCGTTTTGGGGCCGAACGGTTCGGGTAAATCGACGCTGATGAAGATCATGGCCGGTCTGGACACCGAAATCACCGGTGAAGCGTGGGCCGCCAAGGGCGTCAACGTCGGCTACCTGGAACAGGAACCGCACCTCGACCCGTCGAAAAACGTCTTCGACAACATCACCGCCGGGATGGGCGGCGTGAAGGTCCTGCTCGACCGCTTCAACGAAGTCAGCGCCAAGTTCGCCGAGCCGATGGACGACGACGAGATGAACGCCGTGATCGCCGAGCAGGCCGAACTGCAGGAGCAGATCGATGCCGTCAACGGCTGGGATCTCGACCGCACCATCGAAATCGCCATGGATGCGCTGCGCTGCCCGGCTGCCGACAGCGGTGTCGAAAAGCTTTCCGGTGGTGAACGCCGCCGCGTCGCGCTGTGCCGCCTGCTTTTGCAGAAACCTGAAATGCTGCTGCTCGATGAGCCGACCAACCATCTGGATGCGGAATCCGTCGCCTGGCTGCAGCGCTACCTTGCCGATTATGAAGGCACCGTCGTGATGGTCACCCATGATCGCTACTTCCTGGATAACGTCACCGGCTGGATTTTGGAAATCGACCGCGGACGCGGCATTCCATACGAAGGCAACTATTCATCGTGGCTGGAACAGAAACAGAAACGTCTGGCCCAGGAGGAACGCGAAGAATCCGCCCGCCAGCGCACCCTCAGCGAAGAGCTGGAATGGATCCGCCAGAGCCCGCGCGCGCGTCAGGCCAAATCCAAGGCCCGTATCACGGCGTACGAGGATCTGCTGGCCAGATCACAGGATATCGCACCGGGCTCCGCGCAGATCGTCATTCCGCCGGCACCGCGTCTCGGCGGTCTGGTCATCGAAGCCGAAAACCTCGGCAAGAGCTACGGCGATCAGCAACTGGTCGAAGGACTCAGCTTCAAGATTCCGCCGGGCGCCATCGTCGGCATCATCGGCCCGAACGGGGCCGGCAAGACCACCCTGTTCAAGATGATCACCGGTCAGGAACAGCCAAGCGAAGGCTCATTGCGTATCGGCGAGACCGTCAAGCTCGGCTATGTCGATCAGAGCCGCGATGCGCTCGACGACAAGAAATCGGTTTGGGAAGAAGTCTCCGGCGGGCTTGATGAAATCGATCTCGGCAAGCGCAAGATGCAGTCACGCGCCTATGTCGCGCAGTTCAACTTCAAGGGCGGCGACCAGCAGAAG
>JANRAT010000315.1 GCA_030727885.1 Rhodospirillales bacterium
GCGAAATATCACGGCTTGTCGGTGTTGATATCCGGCGTGAAAGTTTGAAAAAATGTCGCGAGCATGATCGCGATATGATCCTGATTCAGGCGGATCTGACAGCTCTTCCATTCGCGGATAAAATTTTCACGGACATGCTATCCATTTATGCGCTGGAACACATTTATCATCTTGCTGCGGCCAGCAATGAAATCGAACGGGTGCTTATGCAGGGCGGCAATTTCTATGTCGGTCTGCCATGCGAAGGCGGGCTTGCCTGGAACCTGGGTCGAAAATTTACGTCGGAACGCACCATGTCCAAGCGTTACAATGTCGACTATAAAAAGTATATTCGCCTAGAACACTGCAATGATGCCGCAGATATTCTGCAACTATTCAGCCAAAAAATGACGCCTCGTCGTCGGACCTATTTTCCGCTGACTTTGATGCCGTTGATATCAGCTAATTTGACGGTCACATCGGCATTCCAGAAGAGTTGAAAGTGGAAACACCCAGTTCCGTTACGCATCTGTTAGCCAGCCGTACATGGGATGTTTGATTATTTGCCAAAAGCCAGAAGAGGCCGTATCGATTAATCGGCTCTATTGGTGCTACATCTGGAAATTTTCCAACCGTTTTAGAGGAAAGTAATGCAACCGTTCACATTCAATACAACGCCATCGATTGTTTTTGGTGCCGGGGCTTCAAAGCGTGCCGGGACTGTCCTGGGCAAGGTGCTGGGTCAGCGTATCCTGTTCGTCACCGATCCGGGGATACGGCGCCTTGGGCTCTGCGATGGTGCTCTGAAATCGTTCAGCGAGTCCGGGATCGAGGTTGTCATTTTTGATCAGGTCGAGGCCGATCCGTCGCTGTCGACGTTGATGGCGGCTGTCGAAATGGGTTTAAGCAACAAGGTTACGGGTGTGTTTTCACTGGGTGGCGGATCGTCGCTGGACGTTGCCAAGCTCGCCGCATTGCTGATCGGTTCGGGTGAAAACCTTGATGAAGCGTGGGGTGTAGCTCAGGCCAAGGGCCCACGCTTGCCTTTGGCGCTGGCGCCAACCACGGCGGGCACCGGCTCTGAAGTCACGCCGGTCTCCATTATCACGGTCGGGGCGGAAGAAAAGCGCGGCGTTTCATCGCCGGTCATTTTGCCTGATATCGCCTTGCTTGACCCCGAGTTGACGCTCGGGCTGCCGCCGCACATCACAGCTGCGACCGGCATTGATGCCATGGTTCATGCCATCGAAGCCTATGCGTCGAAAAATGCCAACAACAACCCGCTGTCAAGAATGCAGGCCAGGGAGGCGCTCAGGCTGATCGGAGCCAATATCGAAAAAGCCGTTTTTGAGGGGGCCGACATCAAGGCGCGTGGCGCCATGCTGCAGGGATCAATGCTGGCGGGCCAGGCTTTTGCCAATTCGCCGGTCGCTGCGGTTCACGCCTTGGCCTATCCGATTGGCGGTACTTTTCATGTGCCGCATGGTTTATCGAATTCACTGGTACTGCCGCATGTGTTGCGCTTCAACGCGCCTTATGCGGCCCATCTTTATGCCGAAATTGCCTCGGATGCGTTTCCGCATCTTGCAGATGCTGAAGAAGGCGATCAGGCCCGATGTGCCGCATTTATAGATGCTCTTGCCGGACTGTCGGTCAAGCTCGGCATTGAAACACGCTTGCGCGACGTATCCATAGGTGAGCAGCATCTTGGTAAATTGGCATCGGATGCGATGAAACAGCAACGTCTGCTGGTCAATAATCCACGCGATGTCACCGAAACCGATGCTCTCGCCATCTACAAGGCCGCCTGGTAATGGCGGTGTGACCAAAAACTGACACATGAAGAGCGTATGAGTCGTTTCGTACGATGCAGAACAAACGCCGCACATTCAGAATGCAAAAAGGTTTGCGATGACAATTCGAAATCTCGATAAGGTTTTCCGTCCGCAATCAGTGGCCGTCATCGGTGCCTCAAGCCGGCCAAAATCGGTCGGCAACATCATCATGCACAACCTGCTCAAGGCGGAATTCAACGGCCCGGTTTTCCCTGTAAATCCCAAGGAAAATGCCATTGCCGGTGTCTTTGCCTATCCGGATATCAGCAGCCTGCCGATGGCGCCGGATCTTGCGGTTATCTGTACACCACCTGAGCCGATCCCGGACATCATCAGACAATTGGGTGAACGCGGTACCCGCGCCGCCATTGTCATTACGGCTGGTCTGGAAAAGGTCAAGACGCCCGAAGGGGTACCGGTTTCCGACGCCATACTGCAGGCCGCCAAGCCCTATTTGCTGAGAATTCTGGGATCCAATTGCCTTGGTGCCCTGATCCCGGGCAGCGGGCTGAATGCCAGCTTTTCGCATGTATCATCGCAGCCCGGCACCATTGCGTTTGTTTCACAGTCCGGCGCTCTTTGCACGGCGGCGCTGGATTGGGCCAAGCAGCAAGACATCGGCTTTTCTCACCTGCTGTCGCTCGGCAACATGTCCGATATCGATTTTGGCGATGCCGTTGATTATCTGGCCAATGACCCTTCGGCACATGCCATTCTGCTATATGTCGAGGCCGTCACTCATGGGCGAAAATTTATGTCTGCCTGTCGGGCGGCATCGCGAAACAAGCCGGTTATTGTCATCAAATCCGGGACGGCACCGGAAGGGGCAGCCGCTGCGGCAACCCACACCGGCGCTCTTGCCGGCAG
>JANRAT010000316.1 GCA_030727885.1 Rhodospirillales bacterium
CTGCGCAGGCAACCTCGACCGGGTCACCGCCGGCGACGCGGTGTGCGACGCCGGTGATTTCCTGATGCAGCCTCGGTGCCACGGTTCGCTCGACATTGCTGAGGTAGTTGTTTCTGGACGACATCGCGAGGCCGTCGCTTTCGCGGATCGTTGTGCCGCCCATAATCTCCACAGGCAGATCAAGGTCACGGGCCATGGCGCGCACCACACAAAGCTGCTGGTAATCCTTTTCACCGAAGATCGCGACATCGGTCATGGTCTGGATCAGCAGCTTGGCACAAACCGTCGCAACACCGATAAAGAAGTGCGGGCGGAATTCGCCTTCGAGCATCTGGCTGAGGCCCTGCACCTCGACTTTGGTGCGATGATTCTCGCGGTACATTTCCGACATATCCGGCGCAAACACCAGATCCACGTCTGCCTGTTCCAGCATGGCGAGATCGCGGGCTTCATCGCGGGGATAGGTGTTGAAATCCTCGCTTGGGGAAAATTGCGTCGGATTGACAAAAATCGAGGTGATCTGACGGTCCGTCGTGGCGCTTATCGTGCGCACAAGCGACATATGCCCGTCATGTAGCGCACCCATCGTCGGCACCAGACCAACCCGCTCACCCCCTGCGTGCCAGCCTCTGACAATCTGCCGCATCTCAGCAACGGATCTTACGATCTGCATCTGTTCAGCCCTTCGTCTTTGGTACACCGAAGCAATGTTCAAGCCCCGGAAACTGTCCGCCCCGTACTTCGTCGGCATACATGCCGACAGCCTGTTCGATCAGCGCGCCGGCATCAACATAGCGCTTTACGAATTTAGGCGTGAAGTCGGAAAATAATCCAACCATATCCTGCGTGACGAGAATCTGTCCGTCACAGGCCGGTGACGCGCCGATGCCGATCATCGGCACACCGGAACGCAACGTGACTTCGCGGGCCACCTGCTCGACGGTGCCTTCTATGACAATCGCGAAAGCGCCGGCAGCTTCAATCGCTGCAGCATCGCGGTAAACCTGCTGGGCACCTTCATCATCCTTGCCTTGAATTTTAAAACCGCCACGGCTCTCGGCCTTCTGCGGCAGCAAACCGATGTGGCCCAGCACCGGGACCCCGGCGGCAACAATGGCGGCAACGGTTTCAGCCATTTCTTCGCCGCCTTCAAGTTTGACCGCCTGACAACCGGTTTCCTCAAACACACGTCTGGCAGAGGCAACACCCTGCCCGGGGCTCGTTTCATAACTGCCGTGCGGCAGATCGATGACCACACAGGACCGCTCGGTCCCGCGCATCACTGCCTGGCCATGGGCAATCATGATATCAAGGGTAACGCCACGCGTCGTTTCCAGGCCATAAACCACCATCGCCAGGGAATCACCGACCAGAACAAGATCACAATGCGGATCGACGCGTTTGGCCATAGGCGTGTCATACGCCGTCAGGCAGACAAGCGGAACACCGCCCTTGCGGGCACGGATGTCTTCGGCACGTAGTCTTACGGTCGCCATTATGCTGGCGGCTCCTCTCCCTTGAATGTCTTCAACTCCCGCGATGAAACTATCCCGAAATTATTGCGCTGCACAATAGTGAAATATCGGGATAAAATTCATTTCTCTTTTGACTTGAGGGCGTTACAGGCATTTTTTATGTGAATATCTATTTTTTACCCTGTGGAAAAGTCATCACGCCTAAACTTCATCGTTGTATGAAGACGGTTCGATAACGGTTTGATTTTTCGTTTTCTTTCTTGGCCGGAAAGCCCAGAAAAGCACTCCGCCGAACAGCGCCAGCAAGATGATCACAAAATTATTGTGTACCCAATCCACGTTTAAATCGCTCCATATACATGACCCTGTCGGATGGCCGAGCTTTGCGGCCCAGCAGAGGTTTGACAACCCCGCACACCAATCTAATTTCCATGAGAGTGTTCTTTAGTGGGGAAGACCAATGCCGCGTCGGTTTGTTCAGGGTTTGAGTTTGTTTTCGGTTTTACTGTTCGGCCTCAGTGCCTGTGATGACGGTATCGACATCGACGCCCATCGCCGGGGTTCCGCCAAAGACTATATGATTACCATCGCCCATCCGCTCGCCGCCGAGGCCGGTCTTGATATTCTGGCCCGGGGCGGCAGCGCGGTCGATGCCACGATCACCGCAGAACTTGTTCTGACGCTGGTTGAGCCTCAGTCATCGGGGATCGGCGGCGGCGCTTTCCTTCTGCACCACGATGCATCGAAAGGCCTGCTCGAAACCTATGACGGGCGGGAAACCGCGCCGGCTTCGGCAACACCTGACATGTTTGTAGACGCTGGGGGCAAGCCCATGCCGTGGCCTGATGCCGCTACCGGTGGCCGTGCCGTCGGTGTCCCGGGGCTGCTCAGGATGCTGGCGCTGGCCCATGCCGCGCACGGCGTGATGCCATGGGCCGAACTGTTCAAGCCGGCGATCAAGCTCGCCGAAGACGGCTTCACGGTGTCCCCGAGGCTGGCCGGCCTGCTGGCCAGCGACGAGCAACTGTCGCAGATCCCAGGGACCCGTGATTATTTTTATCCCGGCGGCAATCCGCCGAAGCCCGGCGACACGCTGAAGAATCCGGCGCTGGCCAAGCTGCTGCGCACGGTTGCCGAGCAAGGTGCCGCAGCCTTTTACACCGGTGATATCGCCAGGAACATCGCCAACGCCGTGTC
>JANRAT010000317.1 GCA_030727885.1 Rhodospirillales bacterium
CTCTCCCCCTGAGAGGGGGAGAGGGATAAGGGAAACTGTGCGTTTATACGAGAGTCCCTCTCCCCTGCGAAGTGGGGGAGAGGACTGGTGAGGGGGCCTTACTCGCCCGCTGACTTCATGCCGGATTCTTCTTCCAGGCTGACCGGATGCTCGAGCTTGCCGAGCATTTCTTTCGGTACGATCTGGCGGAAGTTCGGCAATTCACGCGCCCAGTCATTGAGCAGGCGAAGCGCATGCTTGGAATGAGTCCGTTTGACGTGTTGCTGGATTTGTACCTTCAGCACTTCCTGCCAGTATTCCGTTTCGACCGATTGCCAGATGATGGTTTCAGGATTGGCCTGATGGTCGAAATTGCCTTCCGGATCATAGACAAAGGCCATGCCACCGGTCATCCCGGCACCGAAGTTGGGGCCGATTTCGCCAAGAATGACGACCAGACCGCCGGTCATGTATTCGCAGCCGTTGGAGCCGCATCCTTCAACGACCGCAGTGGCACCCGAGTTGCGGACACAGAACCGCTCACCGGCCTGACCGGCAGCGAACAGGCGACCCGCCGTCGCACCGTAAAGAACGGTATTGCCGATGATCGTGTTCTTTTCGCTTTCCAGCGGCGAGGACACCGGCGGGCGCAGCACGATGGTGCCGCCCGACAAGCCCTTGCCGACATAGTCGTTGGCATCGCCGAGCACTTCAATGGCCAGCCCCTGCACCGCGAAGGCACCGAGCGATTGTCCGGCGGTGCCGCGCAGGCGCACCGTCAGATGGTTGTGATCAAGGCCGGTCATGCCGTACTTGCGGGTGATCATCGAACTGGTGCGGGCACCGACGGCACGGTGCGTGTTACGCACCGCATAGGTCAGCTGCATCTTCTCGCCGTGCTGGAAGGTCTGCATGGCGTCCTTGATGATCTGGGCATCGAGCGAGTCCGGCACTTCGTTGCGGCCTTCGCCGTCGTAGTAACGGGGATAGCCGCCACTGTCGGCCTGCTGCAGCAGCGGGTTGAGATCAAGATCGTCAAGATGTGCCGCACCGCGGCTGACCTGTGACAGCAGATCGGAACGGCCGGTGATTTCCTGCAACGACTCATAACCAAGACCGGCAAGAATTTCGCTGACTTCTTCGGCGACGAAGGTGAACAGGTTGACGACTTTCTCTGGTGTCCCGGTGAATTTCTGACGCAGCGCCTCGTCCTGGGTGCAGACGCCGACCGGGCAGGTGTTGGAATGGCACTGACGCACCATGATGCAGCCCATGGCAACCAGCGACGCCGTACCAATGCCGAATTCGTCGGCACCCAGCATCGCCGCCATCACCACGTCGCGGCCGGTCTTGATACCGCCGTCGACGCGCAGCTTCACCTTGTGCCGCAGCCGGTTCAGCGTCAGCACCTGATTGGCTTCGCTGAGGCCCATTTCCCATGGAATGCCGGCGTACTTGATCGAGCTTTGCGGGCTGGCCCCGGTGCCGCCATCGTGACCTGAAATCAGGATCACATCGGCTTTTGCCTTGGCCACGCCGGCAGCAATGGTACCGACACCGGACCGTGCCACCAGCTTGACGCAGACGCTGGCGTCCGGATTGATCTGCTTTAAGTCATAGATCAGCTGTGCCAGATCCTCGATCGAATAGATGTCGTGGTGCGGCGGCGGGCTGATCAGCGTCACGCCCGGTGTCGCATGGCGCAGTCTGGCGATCATGCTTGAGACCTTGAAGCCCGGCAACTGCCCGCCTTCACCCGGTTTGGCACCCTGTGCCACCTTGATTTCAATCTCGCGACAGTTGTTCAGGTATTCGGCAGTTACGCCAAAGCGGCCTGATGCCACCTGCTTGATCGCCGACGACGGATTATCGCCGTTGGCGCGCGGCTGGAAGCGGGCAGGGTCTTCGCCGCCTTCACCGGAATCCGATTTCGCACCGATCCGGTTCATGGCGATGGACAGTGTCTCGTGTGCTTCCGGGCTCAAGGCGCCCAGTGAAATGCCGGGGGCCACCAGACGCTTGCGGATTTCCGTGACGCTTTGCACCTGTTCGACCGAAATGTTTTTGCGGTCCGGTTTGAAATCCAGAAGATCACGCAGGAAAATCGGCTGACGGGCGTGGATGCCTTGCGAGTATTTCTTGTAGAGCGAATAGGACTCGTTGTTGACCGCCGTCTGCAGGACGTGGATCAGCTTGCCGTCGTGTCCATGACGTTCACCGCTGCTGCGCACCTTGTAGAAACCGCCGACCGGCAGCGGAATGGCGTCGGTGCTGAAAGCGGCTGCATGCATCGCGGCAACGTTGCGTTTGATGCCGGGCAGGCCGATCCCGGAAATGCGGGTTGCCATGCCCGGGAAGAAGGCTGCGACCAGAGCGCGTGAAAGGCCAACCGCTTCAAAGCAATAGCCGCCGCGGTAGGAACTGAGCACGCCGATACCCATTTTCGACATGATCTTTAGCAGACCCTGATCGATGGCGGTTTTGTAGTTGTCTACAGCCTCCTCGACACTGAGGCCGCCCAGCAGGCCGCGCCGCTGGCGGTCGTAGATCGCTTCTTCCGTCAGGTAGGCATTGACCGTGGTGGAGCCGACGCCGATCAGCACGGCGAAGTAATGCACATCGAGGCATTCCGAAGATCGCACATTGATTGACGTGAAGGTACGCAGC
>JANRAT010000318.1 GCA_030727885.1 Rhodospirillales bacterium
GATGTATCCCTTGGGCACATGGAAGCCGAGACCGTCGGCGATCAGCGTCATGCCGATCATCAGCAGAAAGCCCAGCGCCAGCATGACGATGGTCGGGTTGTCGTTGATGAATTTCGACAGCGGGTCGGCGGCCAGCATCATCGCCAGCACGGCAACGAGGACGGCGGCGATCATGATCGGCAGGTGCGTCGTCATGCCGACGGCGGTGACGATGCTGTCGATGGAAAAGACGATATCGAGCAGCAGGATCTGCACAATCGCCGTGCCGAAGGCGATGCTGGCGGCACTGACATTGCCGAACACATCGGGCTCAGGATCGGGGTCGACGTTGTGATGGATTTCCCGGGTCGCTTTCCACACCAGAAACAGACCACCGGCGATCAGAATCATGTCGCGCCATGAAAGTCCCTGCGAGAAAATCTCGATTACCGGCTCGGTCAGACCAACGATATAGCTGAGTGTCGCCAGCAAAAGGATGCGCAGGATCAGGGCCAGACTGATGCCGATACGGCGTGCCCGCGACTGGATCTCCTCGGGCAGCTTGTTGGTCAGGATCGCGATGAATACCAGATTGTCGATGCCAAGCACGATTTCCATGGCGATCAGGGTAATCAGTGCTATTCAGGCGGCCGGGTCAGCGGCAAGGGTCAGAATTTGCTCCAAGGCACGTCTCCAATATGATGATTACGGTGTTTTGCCGGGTGGCAGGATCGGCACGTTGAGTGTGATCGGGCCGGATTTTTCGAACGTCAGCGTCACCGGCAGGGTCGTGCCGGCTTTCAGCGGCTTGGCCAGCCCCATCAGCATCAGGTGCAGTCCGCTGGGTTCAAGCTCTACCGATCCGCCGGCCGGGATCGTCAGGGTCATGCGGTGGTTCATGGTCATGACACCGTCTTTCATAACGCTTTCATGGATCATGGTGCTGCTGCTGGCCGGGGTTGAAACACTTTTCAGCGAATCCGCTTCGGGCCCGTTGTTTTTGATGGTCATGTAGACAACGCCGGACATGGCGCCGGGCGGTGTCGCCCGAGACCACGGTTTTTGAATCTCGAGGGTGCTGTCTGCCGAAGCGGCAAGCGGGCCCATGAGGGCCATGAGAAAAGCACTGAGAACAAGGCGAATGAACATGCGGGGGGCTCCTTTTGGAGGTGGAGCATAGACCCCCGGACCTTGTAATCAAGCGGTGTTCTTGACTGTGCCGGGGTCTGTTCGCAAAGTCGTCAGCGGCAACAGGGAGATATCTGATGAGGCAACGCAGAAACGCAGATCTGGCCCGCCTGCTGGTTCGTGCCCAGGGCGTCGGCGCGCTGGCGACAGTGCTGGCCGGTGACACGGTGCCTTATGCCTCGCTGGTGACGTATGCCTGCGATCATCAGGGGCAACCGGTATTTCTGTTCTCGGGCCTGTCTGATCACACGAAAAACATTGCCGCCGAACCGCGCGCTTCGCTGCTGGTGGAAAATGCCTCAAGACGGCGCAACCCGCAGACCGGGCCGCGTCTGACCCTGATCGGACAGATCCGGCCGGACAAACGACCGGAAACCCGCGCACGGTTTCTGGCGCGTCATCCCGATGCCCGCTTGTACGCGGATTTCGGTGATTTCGGCTTCTATCGGATGACCGTCGAGCGGGCGCACTATGTCGGTGGCTTTGCACGCGCCATCTGGTTCGAGGCCAAGCACATTCTGACGCCAAAAAAAGTCGCCATGGCGATGCAGGAAATCGAAACCGGGGTGATCGAACACATGAACGCCGATCACTGCAAGGCAGTGCAGGGGTATGCCGAATCCCTGCTCGGACGCCAGGCCGGGGACTGGCAAATTACCGGCTCCGACGCCGATGGACTCGATTTGTGTGCCGGTGGCCGCTATTCGCGCCTGCAATATGACAATCCTGTAACAGATTCAACGACCTGTCGGGAACAGCTCGTGGAACTGGCCGCTCAGGTCAGGGTGCAGCATAAATAAAAGCCCGGAATTCCGCCACATTGTCTTGATCACACGGTCTGATTTTGTCTAAGTTCGCGGCCTTCGACGTGGCAATGGGCGGCACATTCAAGACCGCCAGAAATGGGAGCGAAAAACGATGCAAAACATCGGTCATCTGTACAGCCGGAACGGGCTGGATCAACATGGATTGGGCAAGGTTTCTAATGCCTTCTGGAATTTTTCGGCGCCGCGTCTGAGCGAGGAAGCCATTCGCCGGGGTGAAGTTCACCTTGGCCAGGGCGGATCCCTGCTGGCCTTGACCGGCAGCCACAGCGGCCGCTCGCCGAATGACCGGTTTGTCGTCGAGGAAGAAGAAAACGCCGGCGACATCTGGTGGGGCAACGTCAACCGCCCGATCTCCGAAGAAAATTTCGAAAAGCTGCTGGCTAAAATGCTGCGTCACTTCGAAGGCCGTGATGCCTTTGTGCAGGACTGCTATGCCGGTGCCGACCCGACCTACCGTCTGCCGGTGCGGATCATTACCGAAAACGCCTGGCACAACCTGTTTGCCCGCAACATGTTCATTCAGCCGGCTGATTCGGCGCTGGAAGACTTTGCGCCGAAGTTCACCGTCATTCAGGCACCGAGCCTGACCGCCAATCCCGATACCGACGGCACCACGTCCGAGACCTTCATCATTCTCAATCTGAAGCGCCGGATGATTCTGGTCGGTGGCAGCGCCTATGCCGGCGAGATCAAGAAATCGATCTTCTCGGTGATGAACTTCCTGATGCCGCCACGTGACGTTTTGCCGATGCACTGTTCGGCCAACATGGACGACAAGGGCGACACGGCGATCTTCTTCGGCCTTTCCGGGACCGGCAAGACGACCTTGTCGGCGGACAGCTCGCGGACCCTGATCGGGGATGACGAGCATGGCTGGAGCCCCACGGGCATCTTCAATTTCGAAGGCGGCTGCTATGCCAAGTCGATCAATCTTACGGCCGAGACGGAGCCCGAGATTTTCGCCACCGCATCGCGTTTTGGGACCATCGTCGAAAACGTCATGATGGATCCGCAGACCCGGGCTTATGACTTCTTCGACACGTCCCTGACGGAAAACGGTCGCTTGTCCTATGACGTTTCGGAAATCCCGAACGCCTCGCCGGAAGGTCAGGGCGGTCTGCCGAAAAACATCGTCATGCTGACTTGTGATGCGTTCGGCGTGCTGCCGCCGATCAGCCAGCTGACCCCTGAACAGGCGATGTATCACTTCCTGTCCGGGTATACGGCCAAGGTTGCCGGCACCGAGCGCGGACTGAAAGAGCCTGCGGCAACATTCTCGACCTGCTTCGGCGCGCCCTTCATGCCGCGTCATCCGACCGTCTATGCCGGTCTGCTCGGCAAGAAGATGGCCGCGCAGAATGCCAAGTGCTGGCTGGTCAACACCGGCTGGTCCGGTGGCGGTTACGGGGTCGGCGATCGGATGCGGATCGCCTACACCCGGGCGATGCTGAATGCCGCTCTGGATGGACGTCTTGAGCAGGCCGGCTTCACGCAGGATCCGAACTTCGGTGTGCTGGTGCCGAAAGGCTGCCCGGGCATCCCGAGCGAGGTGCTGAACCCGAAAAGCACCTGGTCTGATGGGGCCGGTTACGATGCGCAGGCGCTGGATCTGCGCAAACGCTTCGAAGTCAACTTCAAGCAGTTCGAAACGCATGTTAATGCCGACGTCAACGCTGCAGCCATTCGCGCTGCCGCCTGATTGCGGACCAGAACAACAACTGCCGAAAAGGCCGGTCCCGAGGGGCCGGCCTTTTTGTTTTGGCCCCGCTCGGTTGCACTTCCGCTATGTCTATGGGATCGTTCGGATAAATATAATTCAGTGGGGGCAAATTCATGACCAAGATCAACATCCAGTTCACCCTGTTCTCGGCGTTTTATTCGCCGCTCATTTCAACCATGTCCGGCGGTTTTCTGAAAGACGAGGGGCTGGAGCCGGAATGGTCCATTTCGCCGCCCGGCAAATCGGCCATCGAAGCGCTTGAAGCCGGCACCGCGCATGTCGTGCAGACGGCACCCAGCCAGACCTTCAACTGGCTGAAGGAAGGCAAAACGCCGCCGATGATGCATTTTGCGCAGATCAACGAAATGGACGGATTCTTCATCACCGGCCGCGAAGCGGATCCTGATTTTACCTGGGACAAGCTGGAAGGTGCCGAGGTCGTCATGTTCAAGGCCGGGCAGCCGAATGCCATGTTCCGCTATGCCTGCCACAAGGCCGGGATCGACTACAACAAGATCATCCCGATTACGCCGGGTGGTGCCGGCGACATCGACAAGGCTTTCCGCGCCGGTCAGGGGCAGTATGTGCAGCAGCAAGGCCCGTTCCCGCAGCAGCTTGAAGCGGACGGCGTCGGCCATGTGGTCGCTCAGGTCGGCCCGAAAATCGGCCCGAACGCCTTTTCCAGTCTGGCGGCAACACCGGCATGGCTGAAAACCGATATGGCGAAAGCCTTCATCCGTGCCTATCGCAAGACAAGGCAGTACATGAACGAGGTGCCGGCCGCGGAAATCGCCCGGGCGGAAAAGGCCTATTTCCCGAATATTGACGAAACCGTGCTGGCGAACTGTATTGCCACATATCAGAAGCTCGGCTGCTGGTCGCCGCACGTAGAGATCACCCGGCAAGCTTACGAAGTTGCCGTCGATGTGTTTATTCACAGCGGCGCCATCAGCGAACGTTTCCCCTATGAGTCGGTCGTTGCCCAGCCGCCCGCCGGGGATTGATACGGCACGGCGAAAAAAGTGATTTCCGCACTTTGTCGACAGGCCTGTTGGGGTTAATCTCCCTTCTTGGCCTGTGCGGCAGAGGCGGCTATCATCGTCTTGCTTGAGGGAAGGTAACGAATGCTCTGTCACGTTTTGGCTGAAGAAGGTTCGCGTACCTGGTTGGCATTTCGCCGGCCGGTAGCCGCGGCCAATGGCGCGCGCTTCACGACCCATTACGTGGTCTGCGCCAACGACCAGGCATTTCTGGTTGATCCCGGCGGGGTGGCTGATTTCGGCCCTTTGCTGGCCGCCATTTCGGACAAGATCGCGCTTGAGAAAATAGCCGGCATCATCGTCACCCTGCGCGGCACCCATGCCGCCGGCTCGATTGGCATGTGGGCCGAAGTTATCGGTCCCGAGCTGCCTATTTATGCCTCCGACATGATTGCCAGCGAGCTGATGCATACCGATGCCGGGCTGAATATTATCACTGTTTCCGAGAATGGCGGCGAAGTGCCGATGGCCGATGGCTCAAGCCTGCATCTGATGCCGGCCCCGTATCTGCCGGCGGCGGCATCGATGACGCTTTACGACCCCACCTGCCGGGTTCTCTATACCGGCGATATCGGCACGGCTGAGGGCGTCTGGTGCGATGATGCAACGCCGTTCTGTGAGCAGTTCTCGCTGATCAGCCATGCCATGAATGCGTTTCATCAATCAACCCTGCCACTGGGTGCGGCCAGGGATGAATGGCTGACCCGTATTGAAGACCTCGATCTGGAAATCGTGGCCCCCCTCGCCGGGCCTTGTTTCCGCGGCAAGGACGTCGATCATTTCAAACGCTGGCTGGGCTCGATGGAGGTCGGCGTTCTGGTCGATCACCATACCTCGGCGTATCTGTCGAAATCGACATTCGTGCCGGACCGCGGCGAGGTCGATCGCGGCGTTTTCGAACCCCAGGTCCCTGCCTACATGCCGCCGCAGGTTGATGTCTCGTTCGATGAAGATGATGATCTCGAAGACGAAGACGATGACGAGATCATTACAGGTGATAATCAGAACGATGCTGCGTACGACAATTATCTCGACGACGACGAAGTCTCGCGTCTGGTCGCCGCCCTTGAAATTGATGACATCAAGGATGATGAAGACGCCGCTGACAGTTACGACGATGATGATGAATATGACATCGTCTATGTCGACGAAGACGGCAATGAAATCGACCCGAGCGATCTGGAAGATGACGAGATCATTACCGAAGAGGTTCTGCTCGAAGGGAATGACGAGCAGCGTCTCGAATTCCCGCCCGGCCAGATGTTCCGCCTGATCACGCGCAGCGATTTCGACGGGCTGGTGTGCGCCGTGCTGCTGGAAGAACTGGATCTGATCAACGATATCCTGTTCGTGCACCCGAACCAGATGCAGGAAGGCGAGATCGAGGTTTCGGAAACGGATATCTCGACCAACCTGCCGTACACGCCGGGTATTTTTGCCGCCTTCGATCATCATCTGTCGGAGATCAAGCGGATCGGCAAACATTACGACAACCACATTATTGATCCGCTGGCACCCAGTGCAGCCCGCGTCGTCTACAACTATTTCGGTGCCGAAAAACGCTTTCCCGATATTTCCGTCGCCATGATGGATGCCGTCGACAAGGGCGATGCAGCGCAGTTCAACGAGGACGAAGTGCTCAATCCTTCCGGCTGGCCGTTGCTCAACTTCATCATGGATTCCCGCACCGGGCTGGGCCGCTATCGTGGCTTTCGGGTGCCGAACTATGAACTGATGATGTCGCTGATCGATTATTGCCGGCGCTATGACATCGACCAGATTCTCGAACATCCCGACGTCAAGGAACGGGTCGAACTGTTCCTTGAACATCAGGAACCGGCCAAGGAACAGATCAAGCGCTGCACCACGGTGCACGGCAATCTGGCGGTGATCGATTACCGCGAGGAAAAGACCATCTATGTGGTCAACCGCTTCATGGTTTATGCGCTGTTCCCGGAATGCAACATCTCGATGCATATCCTGTGGGGACGCGGCGAGCAGAACACCGTGTTCGCGGTCGGCAAGTCGATCTTCAACCGGACCTCAAACACCAATATCGGCGAACTGATGCTGACGTATGGTGGCGGCGGACACCGCAATGCCGGCACCTGTCAGTCCGACAACATGCTGGCCGACGTGGTCCGCGATGCGCTGATCCAGCGCATCAATGCCGACGGTTAAGTCTTAAGCCGCGAGATCGTCGCCGCGGATCGCACGGTCCAGCAGCTGCAGCGTTTCTTCCCTGCCATACAGGGCAAAGAACGATCCCATGCGCGGACCTTCGCTCTGGCCGAGCAGAATTTCATAGAGCGCCTTGAACCATGCCTTGAGATCTTCGAAGTCGTCGCGTTTGCCGACTTCATAGACTTCCGTCTGGATCGCTTCTGCATCGGCATCGACCGGCAGCGCCTTGATACGTGCGGACAGATCGAGAAGTGCAGCCTGCTCGGCGGCAGTGGCCTTGCGATATGATTTTTTCGGCCGGACGAAATCCTGATAATAATTGATCGCGTATTCGACCAGCTTGTCGAGCATCGGCGCAGTTTTGGGATTGGCGTCCGGGCGGTAGCGCGAAATGAAGTGCCACAGTACGGCCTTGTCTTCGCTGTGACAGACGCTGGCCAGATTGAGCAGAATATTGAACGACAGGTGCGCCCGTTCCGATGTCGGTTCGCCCATGTGAATGAACCAGGCCGGATTGTCGATCTGCTTTTCAGGCGTCTGGGTATCAAAGGCTTCCAACATGCGGGTGTATTCGTCGACCTGACGCGGGATCACGTCGAAGTACAGACGCTTTGCGGTTTTCGGCTTCTGGAACATGAAATAGGCAAGGCTTTCCGGCGGCGCATAGCGCAGCCATTCATCGACCGTCAGGCCGTTGCCGCGGGACTTGGAAATCTTCTCGCCGTTTTCGTCGAGGAAAAGCTCGTACGAGAAACCGGCCGGCGGATTGCCACCGAGAATGCGGCAGATCTTGCTCGAAAGCGTGACGCTGTCGATCAGGTCCTTGCCCGACATTTCATAGTCAACACCGAGCGCTTTCCAGCGCATCGCCCAGTCGGCTTTCCATTGCAGCTTGCAGTGGCCGCCGGTAACCGACACTTCTGTTTTGGTGCCGTCATCTTCCTGATAGACGATGGTGCCGGCGGCGGCGTTGTGCTCGATCACCGGCACCTGCAGCACGACACCGGTTTTCGGGCAGACCGGCAGGAACGGGGAATAGGTGCGGCGGCGTTCTTCGCCCAGAGTCGGCAGGATCACGTTGATGACGGCGTCATAGTGCTCAAGCATGTTCAGCAGCGCGGCATCGAAACCGCCCGACTTGTAGGTTTCCGTCGAACTGGCGAACTCGTAGGAAAACCCGAAGGCGTCAAGAAACGCCTTGAGGCGCGCGTTGTTGTGCTCGCCGAAGCTCGGATGGGTGCCGAACGGATCGGGGATCGACGTCAGCGGCTTGCCCAGATGCGGCGCGATGATTTCCTTGTTGGGGACGTTGTCGGGTACTTTGCGCAACCCGTCCATATCGTCTGAAAACGCGATCAGCCGGGTCGGAATGTCGGAAATCTGATGAAACGCATGACGAACCCATGACGTGCGGGCAACCTCGCCGAAAGTGCCGATGTGCGGCAGGCCGGACGGGCCGTATCCGGTCTCGAACAGCACGTAGCCTTTTTCAGGCGCTTTGCCGCCCAGACGTTTGAGGATCGCGCGGGCCTCGGCAAAGGGCCAGGCATTGGATTTTTCGGCGAACGCGCGTAACTCGCTCATAATAATCTTCCTCGGGTGTTTCAGGCGACGGGAAACTAGGACGTGCCCGGTATTTAATCAAGACGGGGGTGCGCTCTAAGGTTTCCTCACGACATCCGTATTGATGACGTTGATCGGGCTGCCGGCATCAAAGGCGACGATTTGCTCGAAAACATCGGTAAAATGGGTTTCGTATTCTTCTTCGGTGACATAGCCGATGTGCGGCGTGCAGATCACGTTCGGCATGTTGAGCAGCGGCAGCGTGGTGTCTCTGACAGGCTCTTCCTCGTAGACATCTACGGCAGCGCCGCCCGGGCGTCCTGCCTTGAGACCGGCGACCAGCGCGCCCGGCTCAATCAGCGGTGCCCGGCTGGTGTTGACCAGCAGCGACGTCGGTTTCATCAAGGCCAGGTCGGCGGCGGTGATGATGCCGCGGGTCGCCGGATACAGCCTGACGTGCAGCGATATGACATCTGACGTGGCAAAAAAATCAGCACGGCTGGCGGCAACGGTAATGCCGTCGGCGCGGGCACGCTCCAGTGTCCCTTCACCACCCCACACCTGCACTGTCATGTTGAAGGCCTGAGCGATTTTTGCGACGGCGCTGCCGATCCGGCCATACCCGTAAATACCCAATGTGCGCCCCGTGAGGGATCTGCCGATGCCCATCTGCCAGGTGCCGGCCTTCAGCGACTGCATCTGCTGCGGGATCATGCGGAGCGCCGAGAGGATCAGACCCCAGGTCATTTCCACGGTGGCAACCGACGGCGTGTCGGCGTGCTGGTGCGAGCACAGCATGATGCCCAATCGGGTACAGTCGTCGAGATCGATATGCGGATAGACGCTGCGCTGCGAGATCAGCTTTAGTTTTGGCAACCGTTCGAGCAGCGGTTTGCGGATTTTCGTGCGCTCGCGGATCAAAACCAGCGCTTCGGTGTCCTTGAGCCGTTCTGCCAGCGTATCGGTGTCCTGTACGTGGTCGTTCCAGACGGTAACGTCATGGCCGGCCAGTTTGGCAAAGCACGGCAGGTGGCGGATGGTATCGTAGTAATCGTCGAGTATGCTTATTTTCATGATCAAATCCTCAAGTGCGCCAGAAATCCGGATCAAACACCACCAGAATGGCCAGTACTTCCAGGCGCCCGGCAAGCATGGCCAGAACCAGTATCCACTTGGCAGCGTCGGGCAGTGACGCAAAGGTTCCAGAAGGGCCGATGACGTTGCCGATGCCGGGGCCGACGTTGCCGATCGCTGTAATGGTGGCAGAATAGGCCGTGACGATGTCGAGGCCGAGCAGCGACAAAAGCACGGTAAAGACGGCGATGGTGGCGACGTAAACAGCCAAGAATGAAAGTACCGAGTTCGGCACGTCGGTCGGTAACGGCTTGCCGTTATAGCGCAAGGGAATAACCCGGTTCGGGCTGAACAGGCGTTTGATATGGGCGCGGACCAGCAACAGCAAAATCTGGTGACGGTAGATCTTGATGGCGCCGGCGGTCGAGCCTGAGCAGCCGCCGACAAACATCAAAACAAGAAACACGCCGACGGCGCCCGTACCCCATAAGGTATAGTCCTCGGACGCGAACCCGGTGGTCGTGACGACCGAAACGATGTTGAACGTCGTCAGGGTCAGGGCCTGGAAAAAACTGATATCACGCTGTCCGGTCAGCCATAACGCCATCAGCAGACTGGCGACAACCAGAAACAAGATGAAGCCCTTGACCTGCTGGTCGTTGAACAGCGATGTCCACTGGCCGTTGAGGGTCTTGATATACAGGATAAACGGGATCGAGCCGGCGATCATGAAGACCGTTGCGACCCAGTGCAGGCGCAAATCCTTGAAGAAGGCAAAGGATTCGTCATGCGTGGAGAAGCCGCCCGTCGACAGTGTGGTCATGGCATGGGTGATGGCATCAAACGAATTCATGCCGAAGATTTCGAAGAGGACGGCACAGGCGACGGTCAGGCCTACGTAGACTGAAAACACCGCAATCACGGTTCTGAGTGCATTGAAGACTTTTTCTTCGGACGTATCCGAGCTTTCAATTTTAAACAGCTGCATGCCGCCGATCCGCAACAACGGCAGAATCAGGATGGCGATGGCGATGATCCCGATGCCGCCGAACCACTGCAGAATAGCCCGCCACAGGAGAATCCCGGGCGGCATCGTATCGAGGTGGGTGAGCACCGTTGAGCCGGTGGTCGTGATTGCCGACATGGATTCAAACACGGCGTCGGAAAAGCCGATGCCGACATGCATGAACGGCAGTGCCGACCACAGACAAACAACGATCCAGCCCAGCGAGGTGATCAGAAAAGACTGCCGAAGGCCGATTTCCGGTCGCCCCTTGGGGCGGGTTGCATAGATGCTGACGCCGCCGATGAACAGCGCAACGATGGCGGTCAGCAGAAAGACTTCCCATTCGGCATCATGAAAAACGGCATCGATAATGGCCGGCAGACAAAGCATGACCGCCATCGCGCACGAAATCCAACCAAGAATGTAAACAACGGGCCGAAGATTCAGCATCAAGAAATCCGTGGGTGTGAACCGGGTACGGTAGTGAACTCCGCTACCTACATGAAATCAAGGGTTGCTGCCATGGCAAACGGACATTGCACAAAATCGAATATCTGCATTGTACAAGGTGCATATCGGGGTCACCTTTATAACAAGGCTTGCGCCCTTGATCTCGGTTCGGCGCACGCGCCTAATGTCAGACATTTATATGAGGGGAAAATCCGATATGATTATGCGTTTCGAAAGTGGCGAGATTCTCAGTGAAGCGACCATCCACAACGGTGTTGCCTATATCTGCGGCCAGACCGGCAGTGATCTGAGTGCTGACGTCAAAGGGCAGACGGCTGAGGCTTTGGCCGAAATCGATGCCATGCTGGCCCGTTGCGGCACGGATAAGTCCAAACTGCTGATGGTTACGATTTATCTTTCCGATATGACCCTTAAGCCGGCGATGAACGAAGTCTGGAAAGCCTGGCTGGGCGATTTGCCAAGACCGGCACGTGCCTGTGTCGGCGCCCCGCTGGCGTCAGCCGATACGCTGGTCGAGATCGTCGTCAACGCAGCCGTATAGCGTCACAGGGCGTGGACACACCAACCGCCGGCTTGCCTATAAAGCAGAGTACGCTCAAGGGTATTCTGTTCATGCTCGCTTCGACGTTGCTGGCAGCGGTGATGAATTCGGCTGCCCGGCATGTGACCGAGACCGTGCATCCGTTCGAGTTGGTGTTTTTTCGCAACCTGTTCGCTTTTGCCTTTATTCTGCCGATGCTCTGGCGGGTTGGTCTTGGTGCCTTGCGCACCAGCCGGCCCTGGATGCACGTCGGTCGGGCCAGCCTGAATGTCATCAATATGATGCTCTGGTTCACGGCAATCAGCATGGCGCCGCTGGCGGAAGTGGTGTCGCTCGGTTTTACGGCGCCGATCTTCGCAACCATCCTGAGCGTCCTGATCGTCAAGGAAGTCGTCGGGATCCGGCGCTGGTCGGCGATTATCGTCGGCTTCGGCGGGGCGCTGATTGTCCTGCAGCCTGGTTTCGAGACGGTGCAGTGGGGCCATGGTCTGGTGCTGTCTGCGTCGATCATCTGGGCCGGCATCCTGCTGATCATCAAATCCCTGAGCCGGACCGAATCCTCCATCACCATTGTCGCCTATATGGCGATACTGATGACGCCCATGTCGCTGATACCAGCGCTGTTTGTCTGGGTCTGGCCAACCGGCAGTGAACTGGCCTGGATGGCACTGATCGGGATCTGTGGCGGTGCCGCACAGTATCTGCTGGCGCAGTCATTCCACGAAGCGGACATCAGTGTCGTGATGCCGTTCGATTTTGCCAAACTGGTGTGGATCGCGCTGATTGCCTATATCGCGTTTGCCGAGGTGCCGACGCTGACCACCTTGCTCGGCGGGACGATTATTTTTGCCAGCGGTCTGTATATCGCCAGACGTGAGCAACTGCGCAAACGCGCCGAACGGACGGAGAGCCTATAGCGGCCTCAGTACATCCGGCCGCCGTTGGGGACATCCAGCGTCGGCTTCAGCAAAACCACTTCGCCATCGGCATCGGGCACGCCCAGTACCAGCACTTCCGACATGAATTTGCCAATCTGCTTGGCCGGAAAATTGACGACGCCCATCACCTGACGGCCGGGCAGGGTTTCAGGTGTGTAATGCCGGGTGATCTGCGCCGAGGTTTTACGCTCGCCGATTTCGGGACCAAAGTCGATCCACAGCTTGATGGCCGGTTTGCGGGCTTCCGGGTACGGCTCGGCGCGAAGAATGGTGCCGACGCGGATATCGACTTTGAGAAAGTCATCAAACGTAAGACTCATAGGCAACTCCTTTAACGGGGGACATGAGAAAATGCCCCAGTGATGGACAAAAAGAAAGGGCCGCCCGGTTGCCCGGTGCGGCCCAATCCATCAGATGTGTCTCATCACTAAAGGATAGTGAGATTACTTCTTTTTAGCAGCCTTGAGGACGGTCTTTTTGACTTCTTCAAGAGCTTCAACAACGCGGGTGTTCAGGGCGTCGCTGGCTTCGGCATTCGACTTGGTCAACAGGTCGGCCAATTCGCGGGTGTTGTCGACGGATTTGACGAAAGCACCTTTAAGAAGGTCAGCCTGGACAGCGGCAACAGCCTGCGGGTTTTCGATCTTCGTGAAGGTTTCGATCATTTTCGAAACTTCTTCGAGAGCCTGCTGCAGCATTTCCGACTGGCGCTTGGCGAAAGCCTGTGCGCCTTCAGCGGCAACGTGGTTGGCAGCCGAGAGAGCGTCGAAATTCTTCTTCTGCAGTTCGATAACGGCATCAAAGTCGAACTTTGGCATTTCGAAGCCTTTGGTTGCTTTGGTGAATTCGTCAGCCATTTTCTTCGGGTCGAATTCGGTCATCATCTTGGCGTAGTCGGCGAAAAAAGGATTGGATTTTTCGGCCATCTTCATGAAATCAGCGTACATTGCGGTTCTCCATTTATAGGATGCGGCGCACCCTGTTAAAACTTGCTGTCGCGCTCGATGTGCAATCATTGTGACTGCATGTTGCGCTGCAACATAACCACAATATGCGGCAGCCAGCCTAAGAAGTCAATAGGTTTTTGTGCAATGCACAATAAAATTTGTTCGCATGTGCAATATAACGAAAAGTGGCGGATTTAGGCGGTTTTCGGAATATCCGCCGAAACCGGCTGACGCCGGGTCGCAAACTTTTCCGCCTGGGAAAGGCCCCGGTCGAGCGCCTTCATGGTCGCAGCCAGCCCTGGGTCTTCATCGTTGAGCCAGACACGAAATGCATTCAGCTGGATGACGCCAAGGGCTTTGGCCTTGAGCGCACCGGTGCAGCCTTCAGCGGAAACATCCGCTGCCTGCAGGCTGAGCGCCATTGATTTCAAAACCCGTCCGCCGAGGCAGGCGGCGGAAAGCGGGTCGCGCCGCAGGGCACGGGCAATCGAGGTCAACGCGATGCGGTGATCGGCCAGTGCATCAAATCGCCGCATCAGGACATCGAACAGTTTGTCCTTGGTCGTGCCGTCCAGCGGATCGTCGGCGAGGCTGCCGAAGACGACACTGTCGACGCGGTCGATCAGAGCCCGCAGGATATGCACGCGTGAAGGCAGGGACAGCAGAGCAACGCCGATGGGCAGATCTGCCTGTCTGGCAATCTGGCTCAGGGATATCTGCTGCCACGGCATTTCGGCGGCCAGTGCCAATGCCGCATCAATCAGACGATCCTGATCGGAGCTTTTGCCGGTCTTGCCGGTTTTGCCTTTATTTTTTGACTCAGCCATTTCAACCCTCCGCAGGCCCGCTCTGGATGAACTCCGGCGACGGGCACTCTCATTAGACATGAGATAGGGACTGGCTACTTAACCTGCAAGTTCCCTTGAACGCCGTGTCGCCTGG
>JANRAT010000319.1:0-10418 GCA_030727885.1 Rhodospirillales bacterium
CTTCAAGGCCGCGGTTGGCAACGCGCGGCATCAGGCGGATATCAAGAGTTTCCTGTTGCAGGGCAAGGCGGCCACGGGTGCCCCAGAGATCAAGCGCCACTTCCCGGTAGTGGCTGAAATCGACCGGGTGCACGGTGATCGCGGCACTATCGGCCATGCCGAGGGCAAAGGCGATTTGCAGGTCATCGGCGACAGGCCCGCCGCTCAGCGGTTTCGCATCGCCGATCGCCTGCACCCACTTTGGCGTGCCGACCAGCATGCGGACCATGTCGATAAGATGTGAGCCGTTGTTGGCGAGGCCGTTGCCGTAAATGCCGGTCCCGGCCTGCAGCGCACCGATCCGCTGGCCAAGTCCGCCCGCCGCCAGATCGTTGAGGGTCGCATCACCGCGCCGCCAGAAGTTGACCTGCAGCGGTATTGCACGCGCCGCACATGATTCTATCAGGGCTTTCCCATCAGCCGTACCGAGCGGCTTTTCCGCGAACACGGCACGGACAGAGGGCAGGGCCCGCAGCGCATCGACACGGCTGCCGGGCGGTGTCGCCAGCACCAGAACATCGGGTGCCAGCTGGGCTGCAGCCGCAACATCGTCGAAGGCGGCTATCTGCCAGTCTGTCTCGGCACAGTGGCGTGCGTACGGATCCGGATCGACGACGCCGACCCATTGGAAGCGATCATCCGCCCGCAAGGCCTGGGCGTGCGTCGCAATCGGAAACCATTGAGCCATGCGCTGATCCGTGGCAAGGCCGCGGGCAATCCCGCCAAAGCCGACGATCAGGGTTCTCAGCGGGGCTGTCATGCTGCTGCCTCTAGGGTTGCTGAATGCAGCGCCTGCAATTCCGGCGATGCATCGAAGGTTGCCAGCAGATCATCAAGGCCGAACAGCTGTCCATGCTTTATCATGGCGGCTGCCGCCAGCGCGCCCAGAAAACGCGCATCGGCTGCGGTATCGAGAACAAAGCGAAGGTCTGGCCGGTGCCGGTGTGCAGGCGCCATCAGATCATGCAGGCGCCAGTGTGGTTCTTTATAAAACGGCAGCGAGACATGCTCGCGCGCGCCGGCATCCTTGCACCGGGCATCGATTTCGCGAAGGGCAGCCAAGGAAAACACTTCGACGTCCTGACCATCCGGATAGGACCGGTTGCGGGCCGTGGTTACCAGATCGACATCGTTTTTCTGGAACGCGGCAACAGCGGCATCAACGACGGCGGGATCAAGGAACGGGGTGTCACCGCAAAGCTCAACCACCACATCGGACTGCAGGCTTTCCTGTGCGCCCAGCACACGGGCCAGCACATCATCCTCGCTGCCGCGAAAACACGGGATGGCACGGGCGGCGGCCCAACCGGCTATCGCGTCGTCGGCGGGGTTAACGGTGGTGGCGATAATCAACGCATCAAGGCTCTGGCACGTCATCATCCGGTCCACCAGATGCGACAGCACAGGTTGCCCCGCCAGCAGCATCATCATCTTGCCGGGCAGGCGGCTCGAACCCATGCGGGCTTCGATGCTGGCAACAACCCGCGTCATGCGCCGCTCAGATGTGCGTTCAGCTGGCCGCGTCCGGCATGGACCTTGCGCATGGCCGCGATCAGGTTGTCGACGTCGGCATCGCTGAGATCATAGGCGCAGGGCTCGAACAGCAGGGCGCGGCGGTTGTGCATGTCTTCGGTGACCGGGCAGTGCAGATCGGCATAGGTCCGCTCGCTCAGGCTGAACGGCCAGCCGTCGCGACCGATGGCGATGCGTTCCCTGAACATCGGCAGACGATACAGCGGCGCCACATAACCGGTCGCATGCGGGAAGCCTTCGGCACTGAGCGCTTCGCTGAACAGTGCGCGGCTCAGCCCGAGTTGTTCCTCGTCGATCTTCATCATCCAGACATAGTAATTGTGCCGGCAGCCGTCGCGCACCACAGGCGGGGTCAGACCGGCCAGACCCTGCAGCCCTGCGGAAAGCTTGTGGGCGATCTTCTCGCGGGCTTCGACATGGGCGTCGACGCCGGCCAGCTGCACGCGGCCGACGGCGGCGCTCATTTCCGTCATGCGGAGATTCATCCCGAGCATGTTGGTGATTGCACCACCACCCAGCATCTCGGTGCAGTTCTCGCCGTGATTGCGGATCAGCCGCAGCCGCGTTGCCAGATTGTCATCATTCGTCACGCACATGCCGCCTTCACCGGTGTGGATGTGCTTGTGAAAATTCAGGCTGTAGATGCCGATGTGACCGATGGTGCCACTGAAACGCCCATGCTCGCTGCCAAGCGGGGCCTGGGCGTTGTCTTCGATCAGATAAATGCCGTGCGTGTCGGCAATGTCCCGCAGCTCGGCCAGACGCGCCGGATGACCGAACAGATTGACCGCCACGATGGCTTTTGTTTTCGCTGTGATCAGGGTTTTGACGAGCGCCGGATCAATGCAGAAGGTCTCTGCTTCGATATCGCAGAACACCGGAATGCCGCCGTAAAAGATCGGTGCCGCGACGCTTGCCGACATGGTCCAGGGCGGCACGATCACTTCATCGCCGGGGCTGAGACCGATCGCCCCCATCGCCGCGATCAGGCCGCTGGTCGCGGAATTGACACTGATCGTGTGGGCCACACCGAAGTGTGCCGTCCATGCCTCTTCAAAGCCGCGCACTTCCGGGCCGCCACCGAATTCCGGTCCCGGGCTGCCGAAGAACCCGGACAGACAGCCGGAGCGGACGACCCTCTGCACGGCCTCTTCCTCGGCCTTGCCCATCGATTGGTATTCGGCAAACGGCTTGCTGATGACGGGTGTGCCGCCCAGCAGGGCCAGACGTTCGGACGTACTCATGATGCAGCCTCCTCGAGGCGGGTTTTATAGTGCCTTGCGGCCTTGATGATGGTGTCGAGATCGGCATCGTCGGCAACTTCACCGGCGAGCCATTCCTGAAAGACGAAATCCTCGGGCGTGTCGAGAGCAAGATCGACATCGCGGAGAGATACCGGTGCCGCGACGTTCTCGATCCGGAAATCACCGGCGTTGCGATACAGATACGTGGTGACGTGTTCGCGGTCGGCGGCTTCGGTGACGGCCTGATTGATTTTCTGCAGTGTTGCCGTGGCGATCACTTCGACGCTCATGCCCGCCGGATAGGAGCGGGGATGCACGTTGGTCGCAATGTCCGGTGCCGTGTCGCGAAAGCGCTGCACCACCGTATCGACAAGACTGGGATCCATGAACGGGCTGTCACCGGAAATCCGCACCACGGCTTCAGCGTTGAGATATTCCGCTGCGGCCAGAGCGCGGCCCAGCACATCGTCGGTGGCGCCCCGGAACAGGCCCGTCTTCATCTTTTCGGCAATCTCGGTAATCGGATCATCAACCGCGCGGGTTGATGTGCAGACGACGATACCATCCAGTTCCCGCGAGCGCGACAGGCGGTGCAGTACCCAGGCCAGAACCGGCGCACCGGCAAGCGGCTTCAGCGCCTTGCCGGGAAGGCGCGAGGAATCCATGCGGGAAAAAATCAGCGCGGGTATATGCATCGGGATCATCACGCAGCACTCACCAGTCGGCGTAGTGCGCCTGCGTCTCCTTGTGCCAGCGGTCAAAGCAATCAACGATCTCGTGCCAGTCATCGGTCGGCAGGGCGAGGCCTTTTGCGTCATCGACGCGTTTGCCGACCAACACCAGATAGTCGCTGTCGATGAAGCGGTTATGCGCAATCACCTGAAAGCCGGCCTTGTGCATCAGGCTGGTCAGGGCGTTGGCACTGAAGTGGAATGGATGCACATCGACGTTCGACCCCAGATAATACTGCAGCGGTTTCTTGAACGGCATCAGGATGCGCGATCCGGTGGCGATCACCAGATGCCCGTCCGGCTTGACCACATCGTGCACGGCAGCCAAGACGCCCGAAGCCGACTGGCAGTTTTCCAGCGTCCAGATCAGGCTGGCGACATCGAACCGGCGGGTTTTGCCGGACGCCGCATAATCTTCCATTGTGCCGTCGAAGTTGGCGATGCCGAGGTCTGTGAGGATGGCGCAGTTCTCGCTCGACGGCTCGATGCCGAACACGTCCATGTCGAAGCGGGGCTGCTTCAGCATTTCCAGAAACTGGCCTTCGCCGGCACCGATGTCGCACAGGCTTTTGCCATGAATGTCGACGCTTTCGGCAAGGAATTCGACGGCAAAGGTCTGTCTGGCGACGACCGCAGGAATGCGTGCGGTGTAGGTCTTGTCGCTGACCCGGGCGTCATTGGCGCGGTAGATTTCCTCGGCCCACATTTTCTGCAGCGCTTCGGGGGTGCGCCGGTAGGCGGCCTGAACGAAGCCGCAGGCCTTGCAGACATGCAGCGGCCGTCCATCCATATAAAAAGGCGCGACCGGGATTTCGGCAAGCTCGTTGCCGGCACAGAGATCACAGGGATACAGGGTAAAGGTTTGATCGCTCATGGGTTGGCCTTCTCGGACGGTAACGGAGCGTGCCAGTGCAGACACAAAGACGTGGCGACCGGCTGAAAGCCAAGGCTGCGGTAAAAGGCGTCGGCGGCGGTATTGTTGGCCTGCGAGCCGACGCGGGTTGTTTTGCCGTCCTCGAACATCGCCGTCACCAACGCGCGCGCGACGCCGCGGCGGCGAAAATCGTCGGCGGTACAGATCAGATCAATGACCTTGTGGGTGGGACCGGCCAGCACCTGATTGAAGCCGACGACGCGACCATCGGGTGTGATAGCGACGATCATCTGCTGACCGCGCTGGCCGGCGAAGAAATTCATCGCCCAGCGTTGCTTGACCCGTCCAGCGGTGGCATCACTGATCAGCGGGTCCTGATGAAAACGCGAAGTGGTCAGGTTGTCAGCAGCGAGGGCGCCGATCTGACCGGCCAGCTGCGCATGCCGCGCGGCGTCGGCCAGAGGAACCGTGCGGATGGCATAGTCATCTGTTGTCCGGGCGGGTGGTACGGGTAAGCCTTTCGGCCGCTCATAAGAGATTTCCTCGACGGCGACACGGAAGCCCAAATCCTCGAGCGCGCTGAACGCAGGGTCGGTGCGGTCCGGCACTTTGATCCACATGAAGGCGGGAGCCGGGGTTTGCGTCAGCTCTAGGGCCAGGCTTTCGATATCGAGCGGCAATTGCGCGGTGCGGCACGGATAGCCGAAAGCCCCGCTCAGGAAACTATCCGGCGCGCTGACGGTCTGTTCGATGGTGTTCTGTGCCGTGTTCATGCTCATAACATTGTGCCCCAGTCGGGTTAACAACCTGTTTCAGGACATTATTCGGGCGGGTGTTTCAAATCCCACGCATTGCCGGTGTTTTGCCAGATTTCGAGGTCACGGTGCTTGTCGACGATGTCCGTGAACTCGGCCTCGCTCAGGCCCAGATAGTCGAGATGGTCGGCGTGATAGGTTTTCGGAAACTCGGCGTCGTACTTCCTGACCAGTTCAAGGCCTTCGGCGCGGCTCATCTGACCGTTCTGGATCATCCGGCAGGCATCGCGCACACAGCGTCCGAAGCCGAACTTGATGAACTGCATGTAGTAATAAAGGTTATCGATCTTGTCATCCAAGCTGTCGAAGTTGGTGAAGGTGCCGTCGGTGCGGCCCCCTTCGGCGGTCATGAAGTTGATCTTGTCCTTGATGAAATTCCAGTTATCCAGCATCGACCAGCGGAAGAAATAACCGAAATACAAGGCCTTCACGCCGACCTCCTCGACCCGGCCGAGATCGGGATAGGTGTAGGGGGCGAGGTCATGCTCGGCGATTTCATCGTCCATCCAGTTCAGGGGATCGTCGCCGATCTGGTGCTCGAGCACTTCCGTGAAGTCGCGCATCTTCATGTGGTCTTCGGACAGAACGCGGCCGCCGTATTCGCTTTCACCGTGCTCGGCATAGAAGATCAGCGGAATGTTGTAATTGACCGCAACCTGCACCGGCACCGCATTGACGCCGGCGTTCCAGTGAATTTTCGGATCGCCGCGCTCGGTAAAGAAGCGCTTGGACAGTCTTTTTGATACCTTCTGGTTGGGGCGGATCATCAGATGATCGAAGCCGAGCTTGATCATTTCCTCGCGGTTGTGCTGCGCCACCGGGTCCGGCGTCAACGGCGAGAAAGTGACGAGCAGGGGATTGAGGCCGAATTCGAACTTGATGCGGTAGGCAATGGCCGATGAATCCTTGCCGCCCGACCATGGCACGACACAGTCATAAGGCCCGTCGTGACCGCGATACTTTTCGATCATGTCCATGAACTCGCCGCGCCGGGCAGCCCAGTCGATGGTATCCTTGCGCTTTGCCGTATGGCACGCGTTGCAGATACCGTCGGCATCGAATTCGATGCGCGGCCGGGTATTCGGCATCAGGCAGGTCTTGCAGAATTTGATCACGTCGCCTCCGGTGTTTTAGCAAGTATAGCCGATATCATAACCGCACTGCGCAGCCTTTGGATGCCAGAAACTTCTTGGCGCTGGAAATGCTCTGTTCTGTAAAGTGATAGATGTTCTGGGTGCAGGCGGCACTGACGCCGGGAATGGCGAACGCTGCCAGCATATGATTCCAGTTGCCGCAGCCGCCCAGTACCTGCACCGGCACACTGACGGCAGCGGCGACGTGATTGCAGAGATCCAGATCATAGCCCTGCAGGGCACCGTCCCGCTCAATCGCGGTGATCAGGATTTCCCCGGCCCCGCGCGCTTCGGCATCCTTTGCCCAGGCGGCAGGTTCAAGCCCGGTTTCGGCGGCGCCAAAGTGCGACATCACCTGATAGCCGTCTCCGTGTCTGGCGGCATCAATCGACAGAACCACGCACTGCGCCCCGTAGGCTTCGGCGATATCCGTGATCAGGGCCGGGTTTTCAATGGCACCGGTATTGATGATCACCTTGTCGGCGCCGGCGTCCATGTAGCGTTTGACGTCGTCGAGCTTGCGAATGCCGCCGCCGACCGAAATCGGCACGAAGCAGGTTTGTGCAAACGTCGACACCGCCTTGAAGAACTTGCTTCGGTCCGGGCTGTCACCGCGCGTGACGTCAAGAATGGCGATTTCGTCGACCGACCAGGCGTCGACGAAGTTGAGAGTATAGCGGTAATCGGGGCTGAACAGCTTGGTCCGGAACAGGGTGCCGTCGTTCAGGGTCAGAACCGTGATAAAGCGTTTTCTGAGCATCACGCACGCTCCAGAAAATTCTGCAGGACCTTGAGGCCGTGGCGCTGGCTTTTTTCCGGATGGAACTGGGTGCCGAAGACATTGCCGCGCTGCACGGCGGCACAAAGCGGCGTGCCATAGGTGCAGGTGCCGACGCTGGTCTCGGCGTCGGTGTCGAGATAATAGCTGTGCACGAAGTAAAACAGCGCCGGGTCCGGCACGTCATCGAACAGGATGCAGTCGCGGGTCCGGTGGAAATCGTTCCAGCCGACATGCGGCACGCGCAGGGCGGGGTCTTCCGGACGGATGCGTCTGACGGCACCGGGAATCCAGCCGAGACCGGCATGATTGCCGAATTCCTCGCTTTGCTGGCTGAGCAGCTGGAAGCCCAGACAGATGCCGAGAATGGGCTTTCGATCCTGCTGTACCATGCGGCCAAGCGGCTCGATCAGATTGCGTGATGCGAGGTTTTTCATGCCGTCACCGAAGGCGCCGACGCCGGGCAGAATCAGCTTGTCGGCGGTCCCCAGAACCGCCGCGTCGCTGCTGATTGTGCCGCTGAAACCAAGCTTTTCAACTGCGCCCAGAACGGAGCGCAGGTTGCCAAGCCCGTAGTCAATGATACCGATCATGGGAACCCGAAAACCGGGGCGTGCCGAGCGTTCTCAAAGGTGCCGGCTGCGGTCAGCCGGCTGAAAACCTCGGCAGCGACCTCAGTTATACTCCATGCGATGGCGGGTACGCTCCCACTGATCGACATACCATTCGCAATAGCGTTTGTAGCCGACTTCAAGAGACCATTGCGGAATGAAGTTCAGATGTTCCTTGGCACGCGCCGTCGACAAGGTGCCGCGGATCGGCTTGATCACGTCGCGTGGCCGTTCCTCGAGAATGGCGTTCGGCACCACGGACTTCACGATGTTGGCCAGATCCAGAATGGAGCGGGCATTGCCGTACGTGATGTTGAAGGTGTTCGATGAGCCGGCACCGGCAGTCGCTGCCATGGAGCGGATGATGCCGTCGACCAGATCCTCGATATAGGTGAAATCGAGTTTGCCGTCGCCGCCGCCTTCGAGCAGCAGTGGCTTGCCCATCAGCGCGTTCTCAATGAATGCCTGAGAGACGCGGCGGCTGATGCAGCGCTCGCCGTAGAGCGCACTCGGGCGGATGATCGAGATGCCGAGACCGTATTGTTCGTGATAGGTGCGGATCAGCCGTTCGCCCATGAACTTGGCGTTGGCATAAATCCCGTAAGGCCGGGGCCGGACGTTCTCGTCAACGGTTTCGGTTTCGAAATCGCCGTAAACGGTCGACGAACTCATGAAGACGACTTCGTTAACGTCGTTCGGGAACAGGCGGGTGTATTCGAGGACGTTCCTGAGTGTCACCAGCTGCAGGTCGAAGCAGTGGCCGGGGACCTTTCTGGCGTCGACGGCGCTGGAGATGGCCGACAGGTGAACGACCTTGGTCGGCTGAAAACGTTTCAGGGTTTCCGCCAGATCGGTCATCGACCGGGCATCGGCGTTATCCAGTGTAACCCCGGCATTGCGCATCATCTCGAAGCGCTGAACCAGGAAGTTGTGATTGAGCTGGCGGCGGAAATCATCGATCTCCGTATCGCTGACATTGGCCAGCATATTGTTCTGCATCAGGTTGTCGATAATTTGCACTTCGACACCGATCTGACGCAGGGCCAGAGCCAGGTTGTGGCCAATGAAACCGGCGCCACCGACCAGTGAAACACGCTCACCGGCCATCCGCCGCTTGATTAAATCAGGGGTTAGTTTTTGAGCCATGACAGACCTCTCATTCTGAGTATGGACCTCCCTTTTCTGGGAAGTGATGCCATTGTTGAAGGGTTATTAACCACGTCCAAACAAGCAACCATACCAGAAACGAGTGTAATAATCACCAGAAATTTACCATCCTAGTATTAACGCAGTCCTAATCTGTAGTGACGGCTTTGAACGCGCGCACAATATCGGCCATATCCTTGGTGTTCAGGTGTGGACCGACCGGCAGGGCAATGGCTTCGTCGGCGATGGTTTCGGCGTTCGGGAAGGTCCCGTCGACGTAACCGTAACGCTTTTTGTAGGCCGTCAGGCGGGCCACCGGATGCGGATAATAGACGCTGGTGCCGACGCCCATGGCCTGCAGCGCCATAATGATGTCGTCACGCTTCGGCGCCAGATCGCCTTCCAGCACCGCAACCAGACAGTAATGGGTGTTGACGAAGCGGGGGTCCGGATCGTCGATGACGCGGATCCGGCCAAGCCCTTCCAGACCGGCTTTCAGGGCCTCGAAGTTGGCTTTGCGGCGTTTCAGGATTTCCGGAATCTTGGTGATCTGGACCCGGCCCAGTGCGCCCTGCATTTCGCTCATCCGGTAATTCATGCCGATGTCGGCAACGTCATAGATGCCGGGCACCTTGCGCTCCGAATGGGTGCGGTCAACGCTGAAGGCGCGGAATTTGGCGATCCGGGCGACGGTGTCTGCGTTCTTGGAGACGATCATACCGCCTTCGCAGGTGGTGATGTGCTTGACCGGATAGAAGGAAAAGCAGCCGACGTGACCGAACAGGCCGACATGGGTGCCGTCAATTCTGGAACCGATGGCGATGGCGCAATCCTCGACCACCGGCAGACCGGCGGCATCAGCGAAGGCCATGATGGCCGGCATGTCACACGGGATGCCGACATAATGAACAATGCCGATACCCTTGGTTTTCGGCGTCACGGCGGCCTTAATCGCATCCACATGCATGTTGCCGCTGCCGGGCAGGCAGTCGACGAATATCGGTGTCGCTCCGGTCAGCGCCACGGCGTGCACGGTGGCGGCGTGGGTCATCGCCGGGACGATCACTTCGTCGCCGGGGCCGACACCGAGATCCATCCATGCCAGATGTAGCGACGCCATGCACGATGAGGTGGAGGCCGCATGACCGCCGCCCATCATGCCGACGAACTCGTCCTCGAAGCCCTTGCATTCCGGGCCATGGGTCAGGATGTGGCCTTCGAGCACCCGCATCACGGCGGCGCGGTCGGCGTCCTCGATCCAGGGTCTGCCGAAGGGAATGTCATAGGTGGTTTTTGCGGTGCTCATGGCGTGTACTCGATGTTCAGTTGGGTTGAGGACTGGTGGGCGTGTTCGGTCGCGGCAATGACGCGGATCAGGTCAAACTCGCGCAATGCCGCCCCTCTGGAATCGCCGCCTTCGCGGATGGCCCGGACGAAGCCCGGGATCAGGATGCCTTTTGAGGTCGGCAGCGGATTGAAGCTGAGCGGCTCGGCCCGGGCCTGCTCGTCACGGG
>JANRAT010000319.1:10428-14090 GCA_030727885.1 Rhodospirillales bacterium
TAATGCGGCCGATCACACCGGACGGGAAGGTGTAGCTGGCGGCCATGTAATCATCATAGCGGAAGGCCGTGCCTTCGGTGCCGATGCGGTTACCGAGGCACGATACCGTCGCCGGCCGCTCTCCGGTCAGCATGATCATCAGATCGATCAGGTGAATGCCGCCGCCTTCGATGACGGAATAATTGGGGACATCACCGCGCCAGCCTTCGGTGATCTTGTGCAGGCGGCCATACAGATAATCACCGTCGATGGCATAGACCCGGCCCAGCGCCCCGGCTTTGATCTGTGCTGCCAGCCAGCAGTAAAGCTCGGCCTCGCGCAGCACCAGATTGGAGGCCAGATGCGGTTTCCCGGCAGCCGACCAATCGGCAATGATATTGCCAAGTTCGGCTTCGGTCCGGCACAGCGGTTTTTCGACAAACACATGCTTGCCGGCCTGCAGGCTGGCGATCACCTGCTCGGCGTGCATGTGGTCGAATGTGGCGATGGAGACGATATCAACCGTATCGTCCCCCAGAACATCATCCAGCGACGCCCCGACCGATCCGCAGCCGACCCGGCCCTGAACCTCGGCAGCCTTGTCGATATCCTGATCAATCAACCAGCGCACCGCACAGCCGGGTTCCGCAGCGAAGGCGTGCGCATGCTGTTCACCGACACCAAGACCGATGACGGCGACGCCGAGCGTTTTATCCGGTCGGGCGTTTGATCCCATGGGTTTGTCAGGCTCCGTCATACAAGCAATCGGTGTCATCAACTTCTATCAGACGATTATTGACCGTTGATTAAGGTCATAACCGGAACAGTTCAGGGCGCGTTTCCGCCAGTGCCTCGGTCAATGCCAGCCCGAATAACGGATCAGATGTATAAAGGGCAGCAAAGATCTCGCTCAGTTTCCGGTAATCATTCCCCGTATCCAGCAGCATTTGCAAACCGCTCGGCTCGGCACCGGGTCTTTTCACCGTGCATTTTTTGAAGCGTTCCGGGTCGCGGGCAAGGTACGCGTGTACGGCTTCAAGTTCTGTGGCGGTGGTGGCTTCCGCCGCCGCCGCATCAAGCACAGCACGGCGGATCGCCTGACATTCATTGCCGAGCGGATAGCCGCTCTGGTCGCTGAGGTAGGCCCAGTCGGCATCAGCCGTCCTGAAGGCGTCGAGCATCACGCCGATCAGGTCAGGGTCAATCGCCGGGCAGTCGCCCCACAGCCGGACGATGGTCCGGGCATTTGTTTCCCGGGCGGCGATGGCGAAGCGGTGCAGCAGATCTTCTTCCGGCCCGCGCGACAGATGCACGTCGTCGAGTGTTGCGATGTAATCGGCCAGCGGCGCCTGATGCTCGCCCTCGGGTATGCTGACACAGATACGATCGATCCCGGGCACGGCGCGGGCGCGGTTGACGATGTGTGTGATCACCGGCAGGCCGGCCAGCGGCAACAGCATTTTGCCGGGCAGGCGGGTCGAGGTGTGGCGGGCCTGAATGATGGCGACGGTATTCATGCTGCCTGCTGCTCAAGGAACAGCTTGGCCGAGATGAAACTGAACAGGAACTTGGAAAAGCTGTTGGATGTCATGTCGGCCTTGAGGAAATCCTCAATCGCCGATTTCCGGACGATCTCGAAGATCGGGCTGTCGGCCAGCAGGGTGTCGCGGGTATCGGGATCGCTGCGGTCGACCAGCGACAGGATCGAGGCATTGAAGCCGCGCTTGCGGGTATCAAGGCGCACCTGATCGGGGACGATGCCCTGGCCCAGTTCACGCAGGATGCGTTTGGCAAAGCCACCGCCCATCAGATGCCGGGTCGGCACCGAATACAGATAGTCGACCAGCGAGCGGTCGAGAAACGGCGAGCGGTTTTCAATCGAATACAGCATCGAATTCAGATCATCCTCGGCCAGGATCACCGGCACCGCTTCGACGAACAGCTCGTTGGCCATGCGGTTGCGCAGCAGTTCGCTGGCGAATTTCTCTTCGCTCCAGGCTTCCTCGAACGGCTTGGTCAGGAACGATGAAAACAGCGCGCGGTCGAGCATGATGTGATCGCGCTGGCCGGGATTGTTGACGAAGCAAAGCGGGTCCTGCAGCCCGGGGTTCTGCACATGCGCGCCCATGCCGCCCCGCCAGTCAGCGACAAGTTGATCGAAATCGACACCCGGCTGGCCATGCATGGCAGCCAGCCACATGCCGTAGTGATCGTAGTATCCGGTGAAAATCTCGTCGGCGGCGGTGCCGGATATGGCGATCTTGTAGCCGTTCGCGGCAATCGCTTCGGACAGGAACGAATGCATGTAATAGCTGATCGTCACCACCGGCGCATCGTGATAGGCGACCAGCGTGCGCATCCGCTCGAAGAAGCCTTCGGTCGAGGTGTGCACCTTGTGGTGACGGCAGCCCAGATGATCAAGCATGGCCTGAATGTTGGCGCTTTCGTCATAGCGTTCGTCACTGTCGATGATCGAAAAGCAATGAATTTCGCGGCCCATTTCTTTCGCGGCGATGGCCGCCAGCGTTGCCGAATCGACACCACCGGAAAGACAGAATGCGAGCGGCACATCAGCCCGCATGCGCAGATCGACGGAGCGGGTCAGCAGCGCCTTGGCTTGGGCAACGGCGTCTTCGAACGAGGTTTCTATGGTCTCGGTTGCGAGCCGCCAGTAGGGCTTCGGTTGCGGACGGCCCGGAACCTTAAGTGCGGCGGCACAGGCGGCGGGGAAAGACTGGATGTCGTTGAAATACGTCTCGCCGCTTTTGCCCAGACATTTGTAACCGTTGACCAGATAACGCCGTATCTGCGTCGTGTTCACGCCCGGTCTCTGCCCGGCCAGCGCCGTGAGAGTCTTGATCTCGGAGGCGAAATACAACGTGCCGTCGAGATACCATGTGAACAACGGTTTCTCGCCGAAGCGGTCGCGGCTAAGGATCAGTTCGCCCCGGTCCTGATCGTGTAGGGCGAACGCCCACATGCCCTCAAGCCGGTCAACGAAGGATGGTCCCCATTGCTGATAGGCCGCCAGCAGTACTTCGGTGTCGGAGCTGGTGGTGAAGGTCTGGCCGAGCGCACTGAGTTCGGCGCGCAGTTCCAGATAATTGTAAATCTCGCCGTTGAAGCTCAACCGCAGCCTGCCGCGCTGGAACGGCTGGTTGGCGCGTGGATCAAGATCGATGATGGCGAGACGGGTGTGCAGCAGGCTTATTGTTGACGCCCCGAGATGGTCGCTGGCGTGACCTTCGGCGTCCGGCCCGCGATGCCCCATGCTGGACAGCGCCAGCCGGATATTTTCCGGCGGGACCGGATGGGGACCAAAAGCGCCGGCGATGCCACACATATGCTGCCGGTCCTAGATCAGGTTCTCGGGCTTGAAGGGATCGCCTATGGCCATCGGCGCTTTCAGTTTCTTGCCGATGATGTCCATTTCCTTGCCGGGTGCCATGCCGGTGCCGGGCCGCGTCCACATAAGATCGCCTTCAGTCACCACATGACCGCTGGTCAGGGCCCCGGCGGCGACAATCGAGCGGCGGATCGCAGGGGCGATCTCGACCTCGCTCGGGGCCATTTCGATCCGGCCGTGGCCGAGCAGGGCCGAGGTCTCGCGGATCGTCTCGACCAGCAGCTTCATGGTCTCGGGGTCGGCGGATAGCTGGTGGTCACGGAACGCTGAATAGCCG
>JANRAT010000320.1:0-575 GCA_030727885.1 Rhodospirillales bacterium
GTGCAGGGAACACCGGGATGGATTTCAGGCCTGATCCGGTGAACATCAGCACAACACGGGCATCGTTTTCGACGATTTTGTCGGCCAGCGCCTGGCGCAGCCCCGCGACCGTGGTCCCGACCTCGGGACAGCCGAGCAGCCCTTCCATCAGGGCCATATCCTGCACAGCCGTAACGGCGTCTTCGGTGCTGACCGGAATGGCTGCGCCGCCGGTTTCCTGGATCAATTTCAAAAGCATCTGATCGCCCTGTGGCCGCGTTGCTTTCAGGCCGCCCGGTGGGACATCAAGTTCTGTCCAGAGGTCGGCGTGATCGACTTGATCCTGATACGCCTTCACAATCGGCGCACATCCGGCATATTGCACGACGATCAGTTTCGGCAGCGGCCCCGGTGCCAGCCAGCCAAGGGCCTGCAATTCCCGGAATGCCTTATAGATGGCGACGGCACCAAGGCCGCCGCCGGTCGGATAAATGATCGCGTCTGGCAGGGTCCAGCCGAATTGTTCGGCAATTTCCAGCCCCATGGTCTTCTTGCCTTCGAGGCGGTGCGGCTCCTTGAAGGTTGAGACGTTAAGC
>JANRAT010000320.1:585-2562 GCA_030727885.1 Rhodospirillales bacterium
GCGAGCTCTGGCACAGGCTTGCAGGCAAGGTGTCCATAGGCACCAGGTTCACGCATTTGATGCCGGCGCGAGCCGCGTACATGCCCCAGGCTGCGGCGGCATTGCCGGAACTGTTTTCGACAACGCCGGGAATGCCAAGTTCGCGGAGTCTGGTCGTGGCAACGCTGGCGCCCCGGTCCTTGAAACTGCCGGAAGGGTTCCGTCCTTCGTCCTTGATCCAGAGATTTTTGCATCCGATCGCCTGTGCCAGTCTCGGCACGGTGAGGAGTGGAGTCCATCCTTCGCCCAAGGATACCGCACCCGCCGGGTCGTCAGCCGGCAGCAGCGGCCAATATCGCCAAAGTGAACTCGGACCGGCGGTGATTCTGTCGCGATCAAATTCCTTGGCGATGCGGGCCAGATCATAATGAACCTCAGGGAAATCGCCCGGGCCGCATGTGACCGGCAATCCGTCGGTAACGATGTCACCTGATTTCCAGCACCGGATTTCTTTTACATAGCTCATCTGCTCGATCCTTTAAAAAATTCCCTGTTGACTCTCTAGTCGTGTTCCGCTGACATAGTGGCATGACAATGGTATACCAGTTAGAACGCGACCGTGCATACAAATTGCTGCTGGATTTGATTCTTGGCGGGAAGATTGACACGGATACGCCGCTGTCGGAGCGAAAACTGGCGGAAACCCTGGACATGGGGCGAACGCCGATCCGCGAAGCCGTGCGCGCACTGGTGCATGAGGGCCTGCTCGAGACGCGTCCCGCACGGGGCACCTTTGTCCGCGCACTGACCATTGACGACGTTCGGGAAATTTATGAAGTCAAACTGGCTCTCGAAGGCATGGCGGCATATCTGGCGGCTGAACGGGGCGTCACGGATGAGCTTCTTGCCTATGAAGCAAAATTCAATGAGATGATGAAAAGCCCGGAATCCTTCGATATCGAAGATATTTATAACCTGGGTGCCACATTTCACATTCAAATTTTCCACGCGGCACGAAACAAAAACCTTTTTCAGATCTACGAGCCTATACGCAAACGCAACGCGACGACGCTTACATTGCCGACGCGTTATGATCCGAACTGGGTTATTCACTCTGTCGGAGAGCATTTGGGCATTCTTGATGCCATAAAGTCGGGTGATGGAACGAAGGCCCAGCAGGTAATGGTCGACCATATCTCTGGCGGCCTCGATGCGCGGATGCGTATTTTTCAGAAGCTCACCAAATACATCCCGCCAATGACACCGAAGAGTGCCAGCGAAACCTGAGTGGAAACATCTTTGCCAATCATCGGCGAGCCGGCGCAAAAGCGGGCTCGCGTTCAATGTGACGTTTGATAACAGCGAACCAACTTCGCGATTTTTCAACCCGGCAAGGAGGCCAACAATGAAGAACTATCTCTCAATCCCACTCGCAGCGATGATCGCTATCAGTGGATATTCCGCGACAGCCGTCGCCGACCCGACCATCGACAAAATCAAGGCCCGGGGCGCCGTGTTGTGCGGTGCAAACGGCAGCCGACCGGGTTTCTCGTCCCTTGACAGCAAGGGTCAGTGGACCGGCATGGATGTCGACACCTGCAAGGCAATTGCCGCAGCAGTGCTTGGCGACAGCAGCAAGGTGCAATTCATCAAACTGACCAGCCAGACCCGCTTTACCGCCCTGCAGACCGGCGAAGTCGACGTGCTGACACGCCACGTCACCTGGACGCTGAGCCGGGATACAAAGCTTGCCCTCGATTTTGTGGCACCGACGTTTTATGACGGTCAGGGCTTTATGGTGAACAAGAAGTCCGGCGCCAAGACGGTCAAGGATCTGGGTGGTGCAACGGTTTGCGTCTTGCCGGGTTCGACCTCTGAAAAGGTTGCCGAGGATGTGTTCAAGGCCAATGGCCTGAAGTACACGCCGGTCGTCATCGAAAACAAGAACGAGCTGAATACCGCGTTTTTCGGTGGTCGTTGCGATGTGCATATCCAGTC
>JANRAT010000321.1 GCA_030727885.1 Rhodospirillales bacterium
GCATTAATGGCGTCGGCATCGCGCGCGATGCTGCAGGGCGAGGCCTTGATGTCGTGCTCTGCGAAAAAGGCGATCTGGCCGGCGGCACATCATCGACAAGCACCAAGCTGATCCATGGTGGGCTTCGCTATCTGGAGCATTACGAATTCAAGCTGGTGCGCTCGGCGCTCAGCGAACGCGAGGTTTTGCTGAAGGCAGCGCCGCACATCGTCAGTCCGCTGCGGTTTATCCTGCCGCAGAGTCCCGGTGTTCGTCCGGCATGGCTGATCCGCATCGGCTTGTTTCTTTATGATCATCTCGGGGGGCGCGAACGTCTGCCGGGATCGGGATCAATCACGCTGACAGGCTCGCCTTATGGGGCGCCGCTCAAACCGGAGCTGCAAAAGGCGGCGTACTATTCCGACTGCTGGGTCGATGACAGCCGGCTTGTCGCCCTCAATGCGCTGGATGCGTCGGAGCGCGGTGCCACCATTCTGACTCGCACGGAATGCGTTCAGGCAGCACCTGACGCGGATGGTCAGGGCTGGCAGGTGACACTGGTTGATCACAACGATGCCAGCCGCAGACATCTGCATGTGCGTGTCGTCGTCAATGCTGCCGGTCCGTGGGCTGAACGCTGCCTTGGCGAGGTTATCGACGGTGTCCCTGCAACCGTGATGCGGCTGGTGCGCGGTAGTCATATTGTGGTGCCGAAACTTTTCGATCACGACAGCGCCTACATTTTCCAGAACCCCGACCGCCGTATCGTCTTTGCCATACCCTATGAGCATGACTTCACGATGATCGGGACCACCGACGACGACTTCAACGGCGATCTGGATCATGTCAAAGCATCCGACTATGAAATTGATTATCTGTGTGAAACCGCGAACCGCTTTTTTGCGCAACCGATCAGCAAAGATGACATCGTCTGGGCTTTTTCGGGCGTGCGCCCTTTGCTTGGCGGTGGCGGCGATCAGGCCAAGGAAGTGACGCGCGACTATCGGCTCGATCTGCAAAAGGCAGTAAGCGGCTCGGCGGTGCTGTCGGTTCTCGGCGGCAAGATTACCACGTATCGGAAACTGGCCGAACAGGCCGTTACAAAACTTGAAGGCATTTTCAACACCGGCAAAGATGCATGGACGGCAACCGCAACCCTGCCGGGTGGTGACATCGCCAATGCTGATATCGATGCCTTCATTGCCAAAGCCGCTGCAACGTATTCATGGCTGCCGAGTGATCTTTTGCGCCGTTTCGCCATCGCCTACGGCACACGCATGTCGGTTCTGCTGGAGAGCGTGACAAATCGCGACGCCATGGGGGCACAAGTCTGTCCCGGCCTTTTCGAATGCGAAATCCGCTACCTTGTTGATCACGAATGGGCCAAAACCGCCGAAGATATCCTGTGGCGCCGGACCAAGCTCGGCTTGCATGCTGATCAGGATGCCGTGTCCCGGCTGCAGGACTGGATGGCCGCACAATCGATGGGTAAACATGCTGAGGCTCAAGCCGCTAAAGGGACCCGATGAAACCTGTTGCAACTTTTCCACTGACAGACCGCCAAAAAATCCGTGGCGTCTTCACCGACATTGACGACACGTTGACGACAGACGGTCGACTGCCGGCAGAAGCCTACGCTGCAATGGAGTATCTGCAGTCCGCTGGCATCGCCGTTGTGCCGATAACCGGCCGGCCGGCCGGCTGGTGCGATCTGATCGCCAGGATCTGGCCGGTTGACGGCGTCGTCGGCGAGAACGGTGCGTTTTATTTTCATTACGACCGCAAGGCACGGCGCATGATCCGTCGGTACGTCGACGATGACAAAACACGGGCGACCAACAGAGAACGCCTGCTGGCCCTGGGACGGCAGATACTCGCCGACGTACCGGGCGCCGGGATTTCCGCAGACCAGCTGTACCGGGAAACCGATCTCGCCGTCGATTTCTTTGAAGACGTCGCGCCGTTATCCGCCGAAAGCATTGACCGGATCGTCGCGATCCTGACGAAAGCCGGCGTTACCGCAAAAGTCAGCTCGATCCATGTCAACGGATGGTTCGGCAGCTACGATAAACTGACCATGACAAAACTTTTTGCCGCCGACTGTCTGGGGGTTGATCTTGATGTCGAGGAACGAGCCTTCGTCTTTACCGGCGATTCCCCGAACGACGGGCCGATGTTCGATTTTTTCAGCCACTCCATCGGCGTTGCCAATGTCCGTGATTTCGAAGACCGACTGATCAATCCGCCGACCTACATCACCGATGGTTATGGCGGGCAGGGATTCTCCGAAGTGGCGCGACTGCTGATTGACGCCAAGAACAAACAGGCAGGCGGAGCATGACAAGCATTCTCAGCTGGAATATCCAATGCGGCACAGGCGTAGATGGTAAAAATGATCTCGGGCGAATTGCCTCGGTGATCCGCGCCATGGCCGATGTCGATATCATCTGCCTGCAGGAAGTCTCAAGGTTCAATGCCGATCTGGACGGCGGTCACGACGATGATCAGGCGGCGATTATGGCTTCGCTGTTTCCGGATCACCATCCGATCTTTGGTGCCGCTTTTGATCGGGATGGCGGCATTGACGAGCCTCGTCGGCAATTCGGCAACATGATCCTTTCACGCTTGCCGGTCGTGCAGATCTTCAATCACCCTCTGCCGCAGCCGATCCCGGAAGAGCCCTGCAAGCATATGCCGCGTCAGGCGCTGGAAATCATCGTCGCCGAGTCCGGCATGCCCTTCCGTTTAACCACCACGCACCTTGAATATCACTCGGCCAATCAGCGCATGGCGCAGGTTTCCCGCTTGCGGGACATTCAGGCGGAGATTATCGCAAACCGGTCCTATGGGGATCATGCGCCGAAGTCCGGTCCATATGCCGCCGTCGCACGACCAACCCGAAGCCTTGTCTGCGGTGATTTCAATTCCGAACCCGACGATCCGGTTTATGCGCTCATGAGCAGTGTCATCTCCGGTTCAGATGATGCGTACAAGGATGCATGGAGAACCGTTCATGGCAGCGCCAGACACGCGCCGACCTGCGGCATCTATGACCACAGACAGTGGCCTGAGGGGCCGCATTGCAGGGATTTCTTCTTTGCGTCCGGCGATCTTTCCAAGCTGATCAGCCGTGTCGAGGTCGATGAACAAACCGCCGCCTCAGATCACCAGCCGGTGTTGCTCGTTCTGGATTAAGGACGCGACTGAGAAAACATTTCAAACAAGCTTGACGATATCGCCTTCGGATATATCCGTCATCGGCTTGGCGATCTTCCAGGTCTCGCGCTGATCCGGTCCCGACATCACGGCAATCACCGTCTCGACATCGGGGCAGCCGTCTTCATGACAGCGCAGTTCCGAGACCATGACCGGCATGTCAGCGTCCAATCCAAAACGGGCGCGGATCAGAGATTTGATCCGTTGCCCCTCTCCGGTCGACTTTGGCTTGGACAGCCCTAGAATATCATCCATGACAGCCCCGCTTAAACCATGCCTGACTTCAGCCGCATCACGGCAATCGCTCCAGCTTCATCGACAGCCACCAGAATCCGTCCGTCTGCTGACCAGGTCAGCCCGGCAACCGGCTTGCCGCCACCGGGCCTTGCGATCATCGCCGTTTCCTGTTCGATATTACCGATCATCACGGTGCCATCGCTATAACCTCCGGCGACAACACTGTCGGACGGGTGGGCAGCGACCTGACGGACGATCCCGTTATAGACATAGCCGAACTCAAGTGGCGGCTTGCCCGACGGGCCGTTGCCCGAACAGTCCCACGACGTCACGGAATCTGCCCCACTTGCTGCAATGAACCGGCTGTCGGCGGTCCATGAGATGTTTCTGATTTTTGACGGATAGCCGCTCATCCGCATGCCCTTGCGATCGGACCAGCGCCAGCAGTGCATTTCCTTGTCCTGCATGGCGGTTACGATAAAAGTGCCGCTCGGGCTCCAGGCGACCGCCGTATGCGAGCCATGCCATTCAAGGCGCACCGCCTCGGCTTCCGGTTCGTCAAGGTTGCCTATACGACCGACAGCGTCTGGCGCAACCGGGCAGAGTTTTTCTCAGGGCGCGAAAAGATTGTCGCCTTCCTGCAGCGCAAGTGGGCGCGCGAACTCGAGTACCGGCTGATCAAGGAATTATGGGCGTTTCACGACAACCGCATCGCGGTGCGATTCCAGTACGAATTCCACGATGATTCGGGGCAGTGGTATCGGTCGTACGGCAACGAGCAGTGGGAGTTTTCACCGGAAGGGCTGATGCGCCGCCGCGAGGCCAGCATCAATGATGTCCTGATCAAGGAGTCTGATCGCAAATTCACCTGGCCGCTCGGTCCGCGCCCGACCGATTTTCCGGGCCTGACAGCACTCGGGCTGTAACAATTAAAGGGTAACAGGTGCTCGGGCAGCGTACGAAAAGATACAAGCAGAGCGGCGATAAAAACTGGTGGCGCCGAGGGGAACCGAACCCCTGACCTTCGCATTGTGAATGGACACGGGAACTTAAGAATCTTTTTAATATCACTAAGTTGTTCAGGTGCTGTCGCACACTAAATCGGTATAGCCTGGGCGATGTTAGGGCACAGTGGATTTAGCCTGAGCAGTCTTTTAAACTCTACAAATTCAAATGATTGCCGTAATAGCTTTTGATATTTGCAACGCGTTAATTCCAGTACTCGTTGCACCAAAGCGATAAAGCCCATCTCTAGTCACTATTCCCTAATTCATAAGAACGCGTTGCTGCCCTTATTCCGTACTATATGCCCAGGAATGGTTGCACGATCCGAGCAGCCAGACTTTTGAAACGAAGCGGCGCATCGGTGACGGCGAGGCATATACAGTCGGCACCCGATTCCGCATGCGGCTGATGTTCGAGGTTTTCGTCTGCTTCCTGAAAATCACCGGCTCCATAGCGCCCGACAGAGTCGGAAAAGGCGCCGGACAAGACGAGGGTCAACTCCAGCCCGCCATGTGTGTGTTCGGGTACGGGCCGTCCGGCGGGTATGCGCAGCAAGCGGGCCGTCACACCGTCTTCACTCGTCGTCAGCAGACACTGCGAAGCGCCGAGTCCAAGGCGCTGCCATGGAATTTCGCCGCGGTCATTTTCCGCATACCTGCGAAGGGGTTGCGGCAGGCCGTTTGCAGATGGGTGGACCGGAACCGCCGGCGCAGGTGGCGCGGAATCGGTGAGATCCTCGCTTTCGTTTTCAAGACGATCCATGATCAACTCGAAGGTTTTATCGGAAAGTGGGGCGGGGTCAGCGGCATCAAGCAAGCCGGCACCAATGGCTTCCAAATGATCAATTGTCGAGCGGCAGCCCGGACACAAGGACAGATGCGTCGCAACGGCCAGACTCCAGGCTTCACCAAGAGCCCCTGAAGCATAATCCAGAAGCAATTCGTCGCTTGGGTGGTGGTGTATCGTCATTCATTTTCTCCAAACTCGGACCGAAGCTTCTTCAGCGCCAGTCTGACCCGTGATTTTACGGTGCCAAGCGGCACGCCAAGTTCATCAGCAATTTGGCCGTGCGTTTTTTCCTGAAAGAATGCCAGCGTCAAAATTTCTTTTTGCGCTTCCGGCAGTTCGGCAACCGCTGTCATCAGCCGTTTGCCCTGTTGTTCCATCGAAACGGTTTCTGACGCCAGAGGCACCGGATCTGGTGTAAAGGTTGGGTCGCTGTAGTCAGGTTCAGGCCTGAAGGCCTTACGCAACATGTCGATGCGCAGATTGCGCCCAATCGTAAATATCCATGTTGATGCCGAGGCCTTGGCCGGATCAAAAAGCGCAGCTTTTCGCCATACCTTGATCATCGTCTCCTGCACGACTTCTTCCGCCATCTGGGAACTCGTTCCCTGTCCCAACATGAACGATTTCAGACGTGGGACATAATAACGATAGAGTTCCTGAAAGGCGTCTTTATCTTTTTTCGCGGAAACCGCACGCAGCAACGCATCCATGGCCTTACCGGCTGAGGCTTGCTGTTCTTTCGGTTCGCCGGTCATAACAGTCTCGTTTCGCCATGCCTGAACAGAACGGCAAGATTGCCGATCCCGTCCGGACTTTCGGACGCTAGAAATATGGGCCGCCGCCAGTCCATTGGCAAATATGCAAGCCGTCGAGTAACCGGGCAATTGAGGTTCCATGCTGCTGTTACGCACGCCATGCATGGCCGGATCACAGAGCACTTAATTTTCTTATCCCGCAGGTGATCCATTCGATACCGGCCACCGTAAATAAATTGAAAACATTCATTATCCTTATCTGTGTGACGAAAACCGAGGAATTCTCTTGAATAACATCTCCCCTCAAGACCCGCGAGCCCTGAACATTGCCGTCATTGGCACCGGTATCGCTGGCATGTCCGCGGCTTGGCTTTTGAACCAGGGCCATCGTATCACAGTCTATGAGAAAAATGGGCGCATCGGTGGGCATTCCAATACCGTTGACGCGCCGACCGAACAGGGAATGACCCCGGTTGATACGGGTTTCATTGTCTATAACGAAAAAAACTATCCGAACCTGACCGCCCTCTTCAAACACCTGAACGTGCCAACAAAGAACAGTGAAATGTCTTTTGCCGCTTCGCTGGGCGGCGGTTCGTTCGAATATGCCGGTACAGACCTGAACGGCCTGTTGGGTCAACGCAGAAACATCGTCCGGCTGCGGTTCTGGTCGATGATGCGCGATCTCCTGAGGTTTTACCGTGATGCCCCGCAACTCCTGGACGATGTCACGGGTCGTGATTTAAGTCTTGGCGACTATCTGGCCAGGGAAAAGTATGGGCAGGATTTCATACGCGATCATCTGTTGCCTATGGGCGCTGCCATCTGGTCGACGACGGCGGCAGAAATGGCGGCCTATCCGGCAAGGGCCTTTATACGATTTTTCGTCAGCCACGGACTTCTCAACATCACTGACCGGCCACAATGGCGCACCGTCGACGGAGGCTCACGCGCCTATGTAGAGCGTCTGACGGCCGGGTATCGTGATCGCGTGCAATATGGCGGGGTGCGCTCGGTACGTCGTATTGATGGCAAGGTCCGGATTGAGAATCATGCTCGCGAACAATCTGATTTTGATCATGTTGTCATCGCCACCCATGCGGACGAAGCGCTCGATCTGCTGGCCGACCCAAGCGATGCGGAACGGACTTTGCTAGGCGCCTGGCGTTATACGAATAACAGAGCCGTTCTGCATACGGATACTTCACTGATGCCCAAACGTGGCCGAGTCTGGTCCAGCTGGAATTTCATTGGTGATCACAATACGGCCAGTGATCAGGAAACCGCCCTGTGTGTCACTTACTGGATGAACCGGCTGCAGTCGCTTGACCCGGCAACACCATTATTCGTAACCCTAAACCCGGTTCATGAGCCTGCCGTAGGCTCGATCATCCGCGAGTTCAACTACACACATCCGTTCTTCGACCGGGCCGCCCTGTCATCGCAGGAACGGCTGTGGTCCCTTCAGGGACAGGGCGGCATCTGGTTCTGCGGCAGCTACTTTGGTTCAGGCTTTCACGAAGACGCCTTGCAGTCGGGTCTTGCCGTCGCAGAACAACTCGGCGGGTTGAAACGACCATGGTCCGTCGCCAATGAAAGTGGACGCATTCAATTGACCCCCCAATACCAGGTGGCAGCGGAATGACCCTCAACTCAGCCATCTACGATGGCACCGTTGTGCATGAGCGAGTCCGTCCCAAGCGTCATCATTTGCGCTATGACGTGTTCACCATGTTATTAGATATGGACGAACTGCCCGAGCTGGATCGCCGTTTTGCATTATTCGGCTATAACCGGGCGGCCGTTTTCTCATTTTATGACAAAGACCACGGACCGACGACCGGGGCCGATCTCAGGCCGTGGGTTGAAGCCCGCCTTGCCGAGGCAGGCCTTCACCATGACGGTATCTCCATCCGCCTGCTGTGTTATCCGCGCATATTCGGGTACGCCTTCAATCCGCTCAGCGTTTATTTCTGCTATCACCGTGACGGTGCGTTGATGGCTATTCTGTATGAAGTCTGCAACACCTTCAAAGAGCGGCACACCTATATCATTCCTGTCGATGACCCGACGCGAAGGGTCATCAAGCAGCATTGCAGCAAAGCCTTATATGTCTCGCCTTTTATCGGCATGGACGCGGATTATTTTTTCCGCATTGTGCCGCCCGGTGACGGAGTCAACATCGTCATCCGACAGGAAGACGCAGACGGCTTGCTGCTGGCAGCCTCCTTCCAGGGCAGGTGCAAACCGTTTGTCGCACAGACCCTTTTCAGCACCCTGATCCGGTTCCCGTTCCTGACCTTGAAAGTGATCGGCGGCATTCATTGGGAGGCCCTGCGCCTGTGGCTGAAAGGCGTCCCTTTCATCACGCATCAACCCGCTGACCAAGTCGTGCAAAGCAGTGTCGAGAGACACGGTGAATCCGGAGCATAATGTAAATGGCAAATACTCTCTCCAGAACTGCCGATCAAACAGGCCAGCGCCAATCGTCAATTTGGACGGAACCCCGTGAATGGCTGATATCCCGTTGGCTCAAGCGGATCAAGGCCGGCTGCCTTACCGTTGAGTTCCCATCGGGTGCCCAGGCGGTCTTCGAAGGCGCAGAGCCGGGCCCCCATGCCTCGTTGAAAATCAGAAACCTGCGCATGGTTAACCGGCTGGTGCTATCGGGCGACATCGGCTTTGCGGAAAGCCACATGGCCGGCGAGTGGGATACGCAGGATCTCTCTGCCTTGCTGTCATTGGGTGCGGCGAACGCAGACGCTTTGAAGATCGCGATATCGCCGTCCCCGTTCATGCGTGTTGCCAACCGTTTGTATCATGCCTTCCGGGCCAATACCCGACGGGGCAGCCGACGCAACATTGCCGCCCATTATGATCTCGGCAACGCATTCTATGAACAGTGGCTGGATGAAACCATGACCTATTCATCGGCGCTGTTTGCTGCGCCCGATGAGAATCTGGCTGCGGCGCAGCGGCGAAAATATCTGCGGCTTGCCGAACAACTTGAACTCCGTCCCGGCGACAGCGTCCTCGAGATCGGTTGCGGCTGGGGCGGGTTTGCGGAAATAGCCGCCGCTGAATACGGCTGCCAGGTCGTCGGCCTGACACTGTCTGTCGAACAGGCGGCCTATGCCCGGGAGCGCATGCGCCGCGCCGGCATATCGGATGCCGTCGATATTCGCATTCAGGACTACCGCGATGTGGATGGTCAGTTCGACAAGATCGTATCGATTGAAATGTTTGAGGCCGTCGGGGAAAAATACTGGCAGGGATATTTGCAAATCCTCCATGCCCGGTTGAAGCCGCGAGGCAAGGCGGCCCTGCAGATCATTACCATCAACGACCATAATTTCGATCAGTACCGCAGCAATCCGGATTTCATTCAGCGATATATTTTTCCGGGCGGTATGCTGCCGGGACCAAAAGCGTTCGAAAAAGCCGTCGCCAAGACGCCTTTGCAAATTCGTGATGCCTTGTATTTCGGGAAATCCTATGCCGAGACGCTGCGCCGCTGGGACCGTGATTTTCAGCGCAACTGGCCTCGTATTGCACGGCTGGGATTTGATGAGCGTTTCTATCGCATGTGGCGCTATTACCTTTGTTACTGCGAAGCCGGTTTTGATGCCGGCGAAATTGACGTCGCGCATTTCCTGCTTGAGCGCCCATGAAGCAAACCGACCCGGCCCGGCTCGGATGGGGGACACTTCTGGCTTATGCGTTGCCGGCTCTTGTCGTGGCTCTACCGACCATTCCTGTCTACATCCATCTGCCTGCGCTGTATGGCGTCCAAATGGGGCTTGGACTGGCAGTGACGGGTTTCGTTTTGCTGTTGGCCCGCTTGTTTGATGCGCTGACGGACCCCTTGATTGGCGCGTTAAGTGATCGTTTCGGCTTCAGGGGTGCCCACCGAAAGCCGTGGATCGGACTTGGCGCCGTCATAGCGGGCGTAGGCCTGGTAAAACTGCTGAACCCGGCCCCCGGCGTTGATGAGAGCTATTTGTTGATATGGTCTATTTTTCTGTACGCGGGCTGGACTATGGTCGCCGTTCCATATCTGGCTTGGGGCGCAGAATTAAGCCTCGATTACGACGAGCGTACCCGCATCACTGCCTGGCGTGAGGGGATGGCACTGATCGGGATACTAGGCGCCGGCGCACTGACCGCGGCGACGGCGAGAATGGGCTGGACGGAGGTGCAATCAACCGGTGCTATCGCCTGGATGGCGGTTGGCTTAGGTGCCGTTGTTGTCCCGTTGTTGTTGTGGGCTGTTCCCGATCAGCAGCGATCTGGCAAAACTGTGGCCGTGTCCGGCGTGCAAACCTGGTGGCGTGATGGCCGTCTGAGTATTCGCAGTTTGATGGACAACGGCCCATTCCTGAGACTTCTTTCAGCCTGGTTTCTGAACGGACTGGCGAACGGCGTTCCAGCGGCCTTGTTCTTTATCTATCTGGAAGACGGTTTGGCGGCGGGTGCCGAAGACCGGCCTTTGTTCGTACTCGCGTATTTTGCCGCCGCTGTTGCAGCGATCCCGCTGTGGCTTGTCCTCAGCCGCCGCCACGGCAAACATCGCGTCTGGTGCTGGGCGATGATTTCAGCATGCATCGCATTCGCCATAGTGCCGTTTCTGCCGACCGGTGCGTTTGGCGCTTTTGCCGTAGTTTGCCTCGTTACCGGCATGGCACTTGGCGCCGATCTCGTACTCCCGCCGGCCATCCAGGCAGACGTCATAGACTATGACCGCTTGCGGTTTGGTCGGCATCGCGCAGGTCTGCAATTCGCGCTCTGGGGGATGAGCACCAAGTTCGCGTTGGCGCTGGCAATCGGATTGTCTCTGCCTCTTCTGGATGCCTTTGGGTTCAGATCGGGGAATCCGACCGAGACCGGAATTATTGCCCTGATAGTGATCTACGCGATCGTACCCATCGTAATTAAGACAACGGCAATTGCTGTCATTTGGTCATTCCCGTTAACAGCAAAGAAGCATGCAGTCATCCGCCGCCGTCTCAATCGGCAATCGTCGGAGACCCTTAATCAAGCGGAGGCCGCAATATGAATTTGAAATTACGAATGACCCTGATCGCCCTGATATTTTTAAGCGGATGCACCGAGATGAAACCTGTTGATTTCAAGGATACGGCGCCAAAATTCGTGATCGAGGATTTCTTCAACGGCAAGACACAGGCGTCCGGCATATTTGAAGACCGGTTCGGCACTCTTCGACGCCAGTTCACCGTTGATATCGATGGCAAATGGGACGGAAACAGTCTGGTGTTGGATGAAAAGTTTCTCTACACCGATGGTGAACGTGACAGGCGCGTCTGGACCATCGTCAAGACCGGTTCCCATACCTATGAAGGTCGTGCTGGCGATGTCATTGGCACGGCAAAAGGCGAGGCTCAGGGCAATGCCCTGAACTGGCAATACGAGATGGATCTCAAAGTCGGCGACGGATCACTCCGTGTTCATTTCAATGACTGGATGTTCCTGCAACCCTCAGGGATGGTGATCAACCGCGCGCGGGTCAGCAAACTGGGCATTGAAATCGGCACCGTGACACTGGCCTTCGTCAAGCAAGATGCAAAGCACACCGGCTTGTCGAACACGTTCAGCGAACAGACAGCCGTCCACGCACCCAGGCAAGCAGCCAGCCAATAATCGGTAAACGCTCGTAAAAATCCCGACCAGCGTCCCAATGGTCGATGTGCTCGGCGACCAGCCCATCGGGGTTGAAGGTAACGACACTGGCGCCGTTGAACGACCACGCCTTGCCACCCAGGCGTCCTTCGAAACACCAGTTCATCAGGCACACTTGACCATCCATGGCGATGTTGCCGACATTGAAGCGGATATCATCGACATTCTCAAACATATGACGGAAAACGCGTTGCATGGCGTCTATGCCGCGGACGTCATTGAATGGATCCTTGAAGCGGACATCCTGGGTCACAAAATCTCCGATCGACACAAGTGTTTGCGGCGACAGTGTTTCAAGATATCGGCGATATCGGTCCTGCGGTCCTGTCATGTTCTGAGCATCCGGCGTGTTATTGCAAAGAACAAGCTATCCGGCAGGATTCTCAAAAATTTCATCAGCCATGCAAACCGCCTAGGAAAAGCGATTTCAAACGCATTTCCATTCAAGCCCTGCATGATGTATTCAACCGCAGCGTCAACGGGAATCAGAAACGGCATCGGAAAGTCGTTTTTTTCTGTCAGCGGTGTTTCAACAAAACCCGGGTTGATGAGCGTCAGGCGAACGTCATGGACGGCAAGTTCCGGCTTCAAAGCTTCGCACATATTGATGAGTCCAGCCTTGGTCGCCCCGTAAGCCGCTGACGTTGGTAGCCCGCGATAGCCGGCCAGTGATGCGACAACAGCAATATGCCCGGCCTTTCGTTCAATAAACCGGTGCATGACGCTGTCCAGGCAATGCACCGTTCCCATAAGGTTGACGTCGACCAGTTTGCGCATGGTAGCGGCCGAAAACGCCTCTGCCGACATGGGAATGTGTGTGCCGGCGTTCAGAATGACAAGGCTCAAAGACCCGAGCCGGTTTTCGATCACATCGACCGTGACCATCGCCTGCCCCGCATTCGTTATGTCCAGAGGGAATGCATGAATGCGTCCGGATGGGCTTTCGGCCACAAGGCTCTTCAGGTCGTTCTCGGTCCGGGCACTGACCGCTACTGTCCAACCTTCGTCTGCCAGACGTTTCGCCAATGCACGGCCAATGCCTTTGCCTGCACCGGTTACCCAGGCGACACGGGGCGCTCTATCCGCCGCTGCGGCCATCATGATTTTGCCTTTTTAATTTCAGTGCCTTGGCATCGACGACAATGATAGTCGATGCTTGATCCGTCTTTTCCCTTGAAGCGCATTTTAACCCAACGTCCGGCATCGTCGTACCACACCTCTGTGTGCAAATCGCCCGTATAGGCATAGTGGGTCGCGGAAACCGGTCCGGCTTCGGTTGTTACCTCAGTCCGGCCCAGCTTGTTTATGTGCACGGCATTAACAACTCCCGTCAGTGTGTTGAGAACGCGGCTGTCGCCCAGAACTGCCGCGTTCCAATGATCGGTAGGCAGTATCGGCGCCGGCACATGATAATGGCTGCTCCCATTCTCAACCCGGATGGAATCGCCCAACCGGGAAGCTTCCATCCGGAATAACTTTCCATCGTCATCAACCGAAACCTGAAGTTGCTGAAGCAATCCATCATGCCACTCGGATCGGGATTGGTAGTGATATTTATACGCCGTAAATAGAAGCACATTGATCTTCAGCATGAACGTTACGTCGACGGATAGATTGGCGCCTGCTTTTTTGAAGGATACACGGTGATATCCGACTTTCTCACTATTGCGATAGACGTCGAAATATATTTCGCTGCCATAAAGGCTCGTTGGTTGCACGAATCCCCTGCCGGGCATAGAGGCGTAGCTAACAGCGCCAAATGAGATTGATCCCAACAGCGCTGCAATCGTGATTTTTCCTGCTAACATTTTCAGCGATTTTTCCAAGTCGAATAATCAATTTTCGGCTGTGATCAGCAAAAGCTGCAACGCGATTAGAAACGGCACTTAAATTCATACGTGTGGCGATAGCGTTTAGATCACTTTGATCACAAAACGAGTTTCCCCGAGGTGCTTTTGAGCGCTTAAGGGTATTGAGCCCTA
>JANRAT010000322.1 GCA_030727885.1 Rhodospirillales bacterium
TGCCGATATTCTGGACATCGGCGGGGAGTCCACCCGCCCAGGTTCCGAGCCGATCTCGACAGATGAAGAATGTCGCCGCATCCTGCCGGTTATTGAAGGACTGGCGGGTGCCGGTGCGCTGATTTCCGTTGATACACGTCATGCCGAAGTCATGCGCCGGGCCATTGAGGCCGGGGCCCGGATCGTCAACGACGTGACGGCGCTGAGGGGTGATCCGGCCAGTGCCGGCGTCTGTGCCGAGACTGGTGTCGATATCGTGCTGATGCACATGCAGGGCGAACCCCGAACTATGCAGATCGATCCGAGCTATGATGACGTGGTGATGGACATCATTTCTTATCTGCATGCGAGGCTCGAGGATCTGGCTGCATGCGGGATATCGCGCCATAAAGTGGCCATAGATCCCGGTATCGGGTTCGGCAAGAATCTTGAACACAATCTGAACCTGCTTTCGGGCATCGATGCTTTTCACGGGTTGGGTCAGCCGCTGGTGCTCGGTGTTTCGCGGAAAAGCTTCATATCCCAGATTGACCGCAAGGCGGATCCGAAAGACCGGGTTGCCGGCTCCATCGCCACCGCGATTGCCGGTTGGGACAGGGGGGTGCAGATTTTTCGCGTCCACGATGTTGCGGAAACCCGACAGGCACTGGCTGTATGGCAGGCGATTGAAGACGTGGAAGATGTTTGATATTCCACCATGCCAGATTCAGCGTAAACGCTTCGGAAACCCTTTTCATGACACAATAAACGATTATGACTGGGGGACGAGGAGCCTTGCAGGGAAATGGACGGGTTCACAATGACGCGTAAGTATTTCGGCACCGACGGCATTCGCGGCCGCGCCAACAGCTACCCGATGACCGCCGAAGTGGCGTTGAAACTGGGTATGGCAGCAGCGTTGCAGTTCCGTCGCGGCGATCACCGGCACCGTGTCGTCATCGGCAAGGACACGCGGCTTTCCGGCTATATGATCGAACCGGCACTGACGTCCGGGTTTATATCTATGGGGATGGACGTTGTGCTGGTCGGCCCGATGCCGACCCCGGCCGTCGCCATGCTGACCCGGTCGCTCAGGGCCGATCTCGGCGTCATGATTTCAGCCTCGCATAATCCCTATGAAGACAACGGCATAAAATTGTTTGGTCCCGACGGCTACAAGCTGTCGGATGCGGTTGAGGCCGAAATTGAAGCGAAGATGGATGGCGATCTTGCAATGCAGCTTGAACCGGCATCGATGCTTGGCCGTGCGCGCAGACTGGATGATGCACGCGGACGCTATACGGAATATGTAAAGCAGACGTTCCCGCGCGGCCTGCGGCTGGATGGTCTCAAGGTGGCCATTGATTGTGCGAATGGTGCTGCCTATAAGGCGGCGCCGGAAGTGCTCTGGGAACTTGGTGCCGAGATCATGCCGATCGGGGTTACCCCTGACGGCACCAACATCAACAAGGAATGTGGCTCGACACACCTCGATGCCCTGCAGACACATACGGTGGCATCCGGTGCTGATATCGGTCTGGCGCTGGATGGCGATGCTGACCGATTGATCGTCTGCGATGAAAATGGCCGCATTATTGATGGCGATCAGATCATGGCCTTGATCGCCGAAGACTGGCATCTTACCGGCCGTCTTAAAGGCGGTGGCGTTGTCGCGACGGTGATGTCGAACCTTGGTCTGGAGCGGTTCTTCAATGAGCTTGGCCTCAGCCTCAAACGGGCCAGGGTCGGTGACCGCTATGTCGTCGAGATGATGCGCGCAGAAGCCTATAATCTTGGTGGTGAACAATCCGGTCATCTGATTTTTGATGATTATGCGACCACCGGTGACGGCCTGATCGCGGCGCTGCAGGTGCTGGCGGTGCTGGTTGGTTCGGGCAAGAAGGCAAGCGAAGTCTGCAACAAGTTCGAAGCCTTGCCGCAGATTCTGAAAAATGTCCGATACAGCGGCGGTTCACCGCTTGAAACAGCGAGCGTGAAAAGCATTATTGCCGATGCCGAGCAGCGTCTCGACGGTAACGGGCGTCTGCTGATCCGCAAATCGGGAACCGAGCCGCTGATCCGTGTCATGGCTGAAGGTGAAGACCTGGTCGTGGTCGAAATGATTGTCGACGGAATTTGCGCAGCAATTGCCGAACAGACCTAAGGGCTGACATGAGGCTGATAATGAGGCTGGCATGGCTGACATGAAGGGCCGTGTGCTGGTCATCGCCGGTTCTGACAGTGGTGGCGGCGCCGGTATTCAGGCGGACATCAAGACAGTTACGGCGCTTGGTGGCTTTGCCATGACCGCAATCACAGCACTGACCGCACAAAACACCCAGGGCGTTCACGGTATCCATGAGGTGCCGACGGATTTCGTCGTGCAACAGATGCGTGTTGTTCTTTCAGACATCGGTGCGGATTGCATCAAGATCGGCATGCTGCATCGCGCCGAGATCATTGATGCGGTGGTCGAAGTTCTGGCGGAAATGGCACCCGGTG
>JANRAT010000323.1 GCA_030727885.1 Rhodospirillales bacterium
GCCTCTGCTGCCGGACTGGGCGTGCCGGACTGGAGCCGCCAACTGGGCGCCAGTGTTGATGATGCGCCCTACGGCAAGCCCTCGCCGTTCGAGTCCACCGTCGTGCGACGCAGTGTCGAATGGCTGACGGCAACGCGAGAATCCTCGATCAACTTTACGCCGCTGTATGCGCTGGAAGGGTTTGTCACCCCGAACGGGATCTGCTTTGAGCGTCATCACGGTGGTGCCGCTGCCGTTGACCCCGAACAGCATCGCCTGATGATCCATGGCATGGTCGAAAGACCCTTGCTGTTCACCATGGCCGATCTGATGCGGCTGCCGAGAGTCTCGAAATTCCACTTCCTTGAATGCGCCGCCAACGGTGGCATGGAATGGCGCAACGCTCAGCTCAATGGCGTGCAATTCACGCACGGCATGATCCACTGCGTGCAATACACAGGCGTGTCGCTCAGAACCCTGCTGGAAGAAGCCGGTGTCAAACCGAAGGCCAAGTGGCTGATGGTCGAAGGTGGCGACAGCGCCGGCATGAACCGTTCGATCCCGCTGGACAAGGCGCTCGACGATTGCATGGTGGCGTTCGCCATGAACGGTGAGCGTTTGCGGGTCGAGCAGGGCTATCCCTTGCGCCTCGTCGTGCCGGGTTTCGAAGGTAACATGTGGGTCAAGTGGCTACGCCGCATCGAAGTCGGCGACGAGTCCTGGCAGGCCCGTGAGGAAACCTCGAAATATACGGATCTGATGCCCGATGGGCGGGCCCGGCGCTTTACCTGGGAGATGGACTGCAAATCGGTGATCACCAGCCCGTGCCCGGAAAACCCGGTTCGAGCAAAAGGCCCGAATGTGATCAGCGGTCTGGCCTGGTCCGGTCGCGGCACGATCAAGCGTGTCGATGTCTCCCTCGACGGCGGCAAGAACTGGACCGAGGCCCGTCTCGATGGCCTGGTCCTGCCGAAATGTCTGACCCGCTTCTATCTTGATGGCTGGTCGTGGAATGGCGATCCGGTCTACATGCAAAGCCGGGCGATTGATGATACCGGCTATGTGCAGCCGCAGATGACCGAACTGCAGAAAGTTCGGGGTGTCAATTCGGTCTATCATAACAATGCGATCCAGACGTGGCTCGTGACCAAAACCGGCGAGGTGGAAAATGTCCGTCTTGCTTAAATCACTGGCCTGCGCCGCACTTGTGGTCAGCGTCTCGACCGGGGCGCTGCAGGCATCTGAACGGAAATTCGACGGTGTCGGCCGGACACCGACAAGCGAGGAAATCAAAAGCTGGGACATCGACGTCAGGCCGGATGGCATGGGCGCACCGGATGGTCACGGCACATCAAGCCAGGGAGAGCGGGTCTATCTCGTCAAATGCGCGTCCTGTCATGGTGAATTCGGCGAAGGCGGTGGCCGTTATCCGGTTCTGATCGGCGGTCAAGGTACGCTTAAGGACATGCGGCCGGAAAAAACCATCGGCAGTTATTGGCCATATGCGTCGACGGTCTTTGATTACATCAAGCGCGCCATGCCGTTTGGCGATGCGCAAAGCCTCAAGAACGATGAAGTCTATGCGTTGACGGCGTATCTGCTGTTCATGAACGACGTCATCACGGAAGACTTTGCCGTCACCAAGGACACCATCGGCACGATTAAAATGCCGAATGTCGCGAACTTCATTGATGACAATCGTCCCGATGCACAGCCGACCGGCCCTGTATGCATGAAGGACTGCAAAACCGAGATCAAGGTTCTTGGCCGTGCGGCTGCACTTGATGTAACGCCCGAGACCGGTGCCGAAGCGCGTCCCGATCTCGGCGAAGGCGGCGGTCAGGCTGCTGCACCGAAAACTGTGCCGGTGGTCGCTGCAGCCCAGGGCGATCCGGAAGCGGGTCGTGTGATTTTCAACAAATGCAAAAGCTGTCACGTCATCGACAGTGCGAAAAACCGGATTGGTCCCAGTCTGCAGGGCGTTTTCGGTCGTGCTGCCGGCAGCTTTGAAGGCTTCAAATATTCCAAGGATCTGGCAGCCGTTGCCGGTACGGGACTGGTCTGGGATGAAAAATCAATTGCCGGATTCGTCGCCAATCCGAAAGTCTATCTCGGCGGCCTGATCGGTAAACCCAAAGCCAATACCAAGATGGCCTTCGGCGGCATCAGCAATGAAGCCGAAGTCCGCGATCTGATTGCTTATATGAAACAGGCCGGCAAGAAATAATTCCGGCAATATCTGCAGGCATCAGGACGATTGAATGAAATTCAGGCTGCGGCGCTTTTACGTGCTGCAGCCATTTTTTCACGTTCGGCTTTGGCTTCGTCCGAGCAGAACAGGTTGTACATCAACTCAAGCATTTTGCGAACTTCGTCACTGGCCAGCGAATAATAGATCGTCTTGCCGTCGCGGCGGGTGTCGACCAATTCGTCTTCCCTGAGACGGGCAAGCTGCTGGGAAAGGGTCGGCT
>JANRAT010000324.1 GCA_030727885.1 Rhodospirillales bacterium
CAAGGAAAAGGCCGAACACCTGCGGGTGGTCGGCCCCTTCGTTGCGATCTGGATGGCGGTCTTTGCCATCCCCGTTTTTTTGTTTTCACCGGATCGACCGCGCACCGGCATCAAGGGCACAGAGGCGATCCGCCGGGGCTTTTCGGAACTGTTCGAAACCTTCAGAAAAGCCCGTGCGCATGCGACGGTCTTCCGCTTTCTGATCGCCAGAATGATTTACACCGACGGGCTTAATACGCTGTTTGCGTTCGGTGGTATTTATGCAGCGGGCACATTCGGGATGAGCTTTGCCGACCTGATCGTCTTCGGTATCGGCATGAATGTGATGGCCGGTCTGGGGGCACTCGGCTTTGCCTGGCTTGATGACCGTTGGGGACCGATGCCGGTGATCTATGTGTCACTGACGGCGCTGACGATCCTTGGTGCGGGCATTCTGGTGGTCACGGACATCAGCCATTTCTGGGTTATAGGCATGTCGCTCGGGCTTTTCGTCGGGCCGGCGCAATCGGCAAGCCGCTCGCTGATGGCGCATCTGGCGCCGCCGGAAATCCGCACCGAGATGTTCGGCTTGTATGCCCTGTCCGGCAAGGCAACGGCCTTCATGGGGCCGATGCTGGTTGGTCTGCTGACCGCCGCCAGCGGCAGTCAGCGCATCGGCATGGCGAGTATTCTGGTGTTTTTTGTTGTCGGCGGATTACTGCTGCGGGGCGTCCGGCCGGCACGCGGGCCGGTTGCCTGAGCGTGACAAACGGGATATAGGAAACCATGACATTTCCGGACAAACCCTTCGACGGCATTGCCGCTTATATTGACGCCTACGCGAAGCAGGTGGCGCATGCTTTTGTGTCGATTGACCGCGCCGCCATGGACAAGGCCTGCGATTTGCTGGATGTCACCTACGCGCAGGGTGGCACCGTCTATGTCTGCGGCAACGGCGGCTCGGCAGCGATCTCCAATCACTATCATTGTGATCATCTGAAGGGTGTGCAGACCGACACCCTGATCAAACCTCGGGTGGTTTCCCTGGTTTCTACCGTTGAGACACTGACGGCAATCGCCAACGATTTGTCGTATGCCGAGGTGTTTTCCTATCAGTTGCGCACGATGGCCGGTCCAGGCGATGTGCTGATTACGATCTCGTCATCGGGTGACAGCGAAAACGTTGTGCGTGCGGCTGCATGGGCCAAAGAAAATCACGTCAAAGTCATCGCCTTCAGCGGTTTTGCCGGCGGCCGCACGGCGGCACTGGCAGACGTCAATCTGCATGTCGAGGCCGATAACTACGGCGTTATCGAAGACGTGCATCAGTCGATCATGCATATCCTCGCGCAGTTCCTGCGCCTCAGGAACATGGATCCGGCGTTGATCGAGTCCCGAAAGTTTTAATGCAGATCGTCCCCGTCATATTGTCCGGCGGCATGGGGGCCAGACTGTGGCCGCTTTCCAGACGGGCGCGACCGAAGCAGTTCCTGGCTCTGACCGAAGACGAAAGCCTGATCGTCGCGACGACAAGGCGCGTTACCAACCCTGCAGTATTTGCGCGGCCTGTGTTTGTCTGCAACGACGAACATCGGTTTATGGTCGCCGAACAACTGCGTGATGCGGGCCTTGTGCCGTGCGACATTCTGCTGGAACCGGAAGCCAGGAATACCGCTGCCGCGATTGCCGCCGCCGCTGCCCATGTCGAAACGACATATGGTGAAGATGCGGTGATGCTGGTGTTGCCATCCGACCATCTGATACGCGATCCCGCCAAGTTTCTGGCGGCTGTCGATATCGCCAGCAAAGCCGCCATCGCCGGGCGGATCGTCACTTTCGGCATTCAAGCCGACAGCCCCGAAACAGGCTATGGCTACATCGAGTCCGGCGCCGCAGCTAAAGGTCTTGATGGGGTTCGCGACATCATCCGTTTTACCGAGAAGCCGGACATAAAAACGGCGACCCGCTTTGTTGAAACGGGTCGCCATTTTTGGAACGGGGGCATTTTTGCGATGTCGGCGAAGACGGCCCTGCAGGCATTTGATGCCGCAGCGCCGGGCATGGTCGCAGTGGCCCAGCGCGCCATCGCCGAAAGCAAACGCGATCTCGACTTTATTCGTCTCGATGCGGCGGCTTACGCTGAATTTCCAATCGAGTCATTTGACCGGCTGGTGATGGAAGGCAGCACACTCGGTGCCGTTGTTCCGGTTGATATGGGCTGGAGCGATATCGGCTCATGGGACGCGATCTGGCGGGCATTGCCGCAGGACGCAGACGGCAACGCCTGTGTCGGCGATGTTGTGCTGAGCGACAGCCGCAACTGTCTGGTTCATGCCGAACACGGTCTGGCAACGCTGGTCGGTGTCGAGGGACTGGTGGTGGTTGCGACCGACGATTGCGTGCTGGTGATGGACCGCAACGTTTCGCAGGACCTGCGCGGCGTGGTCGATGATCTGCATG
>JANRAT010000325.1:0-2081 GCA_030727885.1 Rhodospirillales bacterium
ACCCGCTTGGAATGGCTCGGCATCATCAGCTTCATGAAGTCCTTGGCGGTGCGATAGCCTTCTTCGCCGTCGACGATGACCTCTTCCAGATCCTTGGTATAGATATCGCGGATCGAGCGTTTGATCAGGTTGCCTTCCTCGTGAATCAGCGATGGTGCAATGGATTCCAGGGTTTTCTGGCGAATCATCTCCCAAAGCCGGATCAGGTATTCGTAATCGCGTTTGATTTCGACCTTGGTGCGCTTGTCGCCGGCGGTCCTGACGATCACCGCCATGCCATCCGGAATGCCGAGATCGGAAAGAATTGATTTCAGACGCTTGCGGTCCTGGCCCGAAGCGATTTTCCGGGAAATGCCGCCGCCCCGGGCGGTGTTCGGCATCAGAACGCAATAACGGCCGGCCAGCGACAGATAGGTGGTCAGCGCAGCGCCCTTGTTGCCGCGTTCTTCCTTGACCACCTGGATCAGCAGAATTTGCCGGCGTTTGATGACTTCCTGGATTTTGTATTTGTGCCGGTTGATGGATGGACGGCGGACCTTTTCGGGGTCTTCCATGTCATCTTCAGTGCCGCCGACTTCCTCGACGCCTTCGCCCATTTCCTGGGCATCAAGGGCATCGTCTGCTTCGCGCGCGGCGCGCTGGGCAACTTCTTCCTCGGCGATCAGGGCTTCGCGGTCGGCAACGGGGATCTGGTAATAATCGGGATGAATTTCGCTGAAAGCCAGAAAACCGTGCCGGTTGCCGCCGTATTCGACGAACGCCGCCTGCAAGGACGGCTCCACACGGGTTACTTTTGCGAGATAGACGTTCCCTTTGAGTTGTCTGCGGGATTCGACTTCAACGTCGAAATCTTCAACCCGGTTGCCATTCAGCACAACCACCCGTGTCTCTTCCGGGTGGGAGGCGTCGATTAACATGCGTTTGGTAGCCATTTAAACTGAAACTCCGCGGCACGCCTGAGCTTAGCTGTTCGCCATGAGGCGAGGAATCTAAGGGGTGAGCGTACCAATTTGTGTTGTGAAAACCGGCGGCGCCTCGGGATTTGACAACAATGACACGCGCAGTGCCAAAAGGCATCTGTGTGTCAGTAGCATCAATCTTTCGGGCGGCTTGCACCGGCATGTGAAGAAACCTCTTGATAATATGGTGCCGTCTTCAGTCCGGCACACGAAATTCTGAGCCCTGAAGGCGCAACGCGCCGGGGCGACAGGTAAAAAAACAGAATCGTTAATAACGATCGACGTTAACATAACCGTAGGATTTAAAATCCACAATGTCATATTATTGTCGCCCGGGATTCGAGAATGCTTGAGGATGAACGGTGCAGACGGCTATAAGGGCTAGATATAGTTAACTTTTTGAATGCACGGACGCAAAATATGGGCTTTCGGCGCCTTCACATAGCCATTCCTGTGGCCCTGGTGCTGCTGCTGGCATCGGTTGACTGCCGCGCTGCGGATGCGGAAGTGACCGATATCCGTGTCGGCAAGTTTGGATTATCGACACGTATCGTCGTTGATCTGGATCGTCCTGTGCTGGCCAAGGTGTTTACGCTGGCCAGTCCGACGCGGCTGGTCATTGATTTGCCGGAAGTCGGCTGGCGGCTGCCGCAAAAACCGCTGCCGGAAAATATCGGCGTGCTGGCACGGCTGCGCTATGGCCTGTTTCAGCCGGGTAATTCCAGGGTCGTCATCGATCTCAACCAGCCGTCAAAGGTGCACGAAGCCATTTTCCTGCCCGGCGACGGTGCCGAAGTGGACCGTCTGGTGATTGATCTGGCCCGGGCCACCGGCAAGTCGTTCCTGGAAAGCGTTGCCGCACCGCCGATGGTGATTCGCGGCTCGGATACCAAAATCGTCACGGTCGAGCCGCAAAGTGCCGCCCGTCCGCCGGCCCAGATCGCGGCAGCCGAACAGGCGCAGATTGTGGTCCCCGTGGTCCCGGTCAAGCCGCCGGCCCCGGCGATCAATGTGGCCAAGCCCGAAGCGATCCGGGCCAGTGTGCCGAGCGGGGTCGGGGAATCAAAGCTGGCCTCACTCATGGTGCCGCGCAAGCCGAACATCCCTAGACACCTCAAGAAA
>JANRAT010000325.1:2094-2427 GCA_030727885.1 Rhodospirillales bacterium
CTTTGAAGTACACCTGACCCGTGACCGCGACATCTTTATCCGGTTGCGCGGCCGCATCGAGCGGGCCCGCGATATGAAGGCGGATCTGTTCATCTCCTTGCATGCGGATACGATCCGCGACAAGCAGATCCGCGGCCTGTCGCTGTATACGCTGTCCGAACGGGCTTCGGATAAGGAAGCGGGCGAACTGGCGGAGCGTGAAAACAAGGCCGACCTGATCGCCGGCATCGATCTCACCCATGAAAGTGCCGAAGTCACCAACATCCTGATTGATCTGGCGCAGCGCGAAACCATGAACCAGTCGGCCAAGCTGGCAGCCCTGCTGGTCGACGA
>JANRAT010000326.1 GCA_030727885.1 Rhodospirillales bacterium
AGCCAGGATGCGTCGTCTGGACTGAGAAGGGGCAAGGCGTCGACCCGAACTCTAAAACGCTGTTCATAGGCATCTCGTAGGGCGACCAGCTTTTCCCGCAGCCCTGGCTCGTTGGCAGGCAAATCGCGTATGACAACCTGTGCATAATCTCCCCCGCCCAGCAGACTTTGCAGGTGCGCGGCCAGAGCGCTTTCAAGGCGCTGCCAGGGATCATTGACGTCCACAGCCTCAATGGACATATCGACCGCTTCGGCTATGCGCCTGACGCCTTCTTCATGTACTGCCAACAGCAAGGCTGATTTTGAACTGAAATGATAATACAGAGACCCCGCCAACATACCGGAATCGCTGGCAATATCGCGCATCGTCGTTGCCGCATACCCTTGACGACGGAACCGGTACGCAGCGGCATCCAAAATTGCATCGCGGCGATTATTGGTCCGCAAACGCACGGTCTTGCTGGCTTCGTTGGCAATCACATCCATAGGGCAATCCATATAACCTAACGCTTGTTTGGTAAACTTATACCTTGCACTTGCGACCAGCAAAAGCGAAATGTGACTGAATACCTGCCCACCGCTTAAAGGAGACAACGATGTCCCTGTCGAAGGCCAAACCCCGCCGCCATATTCATACAAGGTCCATCCGCTGTGATGCGTATCAGCGTGATGACGGTTTATGGGACATCGAAGGGATCATAACCGACACCAAATCGTATTCTTTCGAAAACCAGGACCGCAACGGCGTTGCTGCCGGCGAAGCCGTTCACCAGATGCGTGTTCGACTGACCGTTGACGATGAACTGGTTGTACAATCTGCCGAAGCCTTTACCGAAGCAGCCCCCTTCAACATGTGCGGCAACATAGCTCCGGATTACAGCAAACTCGCGGGTCTGAAAATTGGTGCCGGTTGGCGCAAAAACGTGACCGCACGACTTGGCGGCACGCATGGTTGTACCCACATTTCGGATCTGGTCTTGGGGCCGTTACCGGTCACTGCGTTTCAGGCTGTAATTCCGGCCAGACGCAAACGTGAAAACGAGGCAGTGAGCGGGGTTAAACCAACGACCCTCGACACCTGCCACGCCCTAGCATCAACAAGTCCTGTCGTTCAGAGCCGTTGGCCGGAGTTTTATGTCGAACCGACAAGCGCGGATTATACGAAAGATCAATCCTGATCGGCGGTACCGGCAGAAGTCTTGAGCGCAAGCTTAAACGCCTCAGATGCCGAAGTGTTGGTATTCAAGGACAAGCGCAGGTACTTCACAACCGCGGCACGAATGGCCTGGGCACGGTTTACGCCGCTGCGCTCATTATCGATCTGGGTACAGATATCATGCGGTGATGCTTCTAATTTCTGACAAATTTCATCAAATGCATCCCACATGGCACCTTCAAGACGAATGGTCGTCCGCCGGTTCCCAATAACAATATTTCTTGTCATCATCCCAGCGTTCATTTCAACCTCTCCGAGTTTACAGCGGTTGAAAGATTTCACAGAATGGTATGACTTAAAAGTGTGTTTTTAGATTAATTAGCAAAAAGTGTTATTTGGACGTCATGACAAAAACGCCATCCCATTCGGCTGGCGGATTTGCCTTCAGCTTCTCGCATCGATCGATATAAATCTGTGCAAGCTTGTCATTTGGATTCGCCTTCAGGCACTCGCGGAAAAGCCCCATGGACTTGTCCCAGTCTCCATTATTGTAGTGCTTTCGGGCGCCTTTGAAATTGTTCACCACTTCCATGAGATTAGGGAACGTTTCCTCGGTGTGGTAATCAAGCACTTCAAGAATCTCGACCGGTTTGGTCTTACCCTTTACAACGACACGGTCAATATCGCGGATACGGTAAGTCCCTTTAAGCTTTTTAAACGTCAGATCACTGATCAGGATTCGCGCAGCATATTGCTTGCAGGCTGATTCAAGGCGTGCTGCGAGATTCACGCCATCGCCAATCATCGTATAGTCCATCCGTTTCGGTGAACCGATATTCCCCGTTACAACGTTATCAGTATTGAGACCGAGACCCATATCGATCGGCATCTCACCCTTGGCAACGCGTTCCTTATTCCATTCCCAAAGCTCGCTGATCATGGCAATACCGGCCCGCACGGCCCTGTCTTCATCGTCATCATGTGGCAACGGCACACCAAAGCCGGCCATGATCGCATCACCGATGAACTTGTCGAGCATGCCGCCTTCACGGGAAATACATTCAACCATGATGGTGAAATACTCGTTGAGCATCTGCACTGTGCCCTGCGGTCCGAGCGTTTCTGTCAGAGTCGTGAAGCCCCGCACGTCGGAGAACAGCACAGTTGCCGTAATCGCCCGCCCGCCCAGCGCATCATCACCGCCGGCCATTAACTGTTCGGCAAGGCCCGGATCCATATAGCGCGACATCGTCGACTTC
>JANRAT010000327.1:0-629 GCA_030727885.1 Rhodospirillales bacterium
GTTCGATACCGTGAGACCGGATGGTAGCGTCAGTTTATTGCCGGTGGTTGCGGGACTGTGCCTGCAGCCGATGAGTCTCGGCCGATTGCTGGATCTCAATCGCTATAACAAGCTGGCGATGGGCGCCTTAAGCGGCGCGGTCCGGACTCTCGGCCCCGGCTTCGGCTTTTTCACGCTTTAGGCGTTCAGACATCGTTTCCACAAGGTTTTCGAACACGAACTCTGCAGGGCGCTGGTTTTCGAGCGAGATTTCCGGTGCCATCGGCTTTTCGGTATCAATGCCGCGCAGGAATACGCCGAGTGCCTTCAGCGGATGTTTCACCGTATCGGCGACGGCCGTTGCTTCATAGCCGCAATGGACCATGCAGTTGGCGCATTTCTCGTAATTGCCGGTGCCGTACTGATCCCACGGCGTATCCGCCATCAGTTCCTTGAAGCTCGGTGCATAACCTTCGCTCAGCAGGTAACAGGGCTTTTGCCAGCCGAAAATGTTGCGGGTCGGGTTGCCCCATGGCTGGCAATGGTACTGCTGGTTGCCGGCAAGGAAATCCATGAACAGGCTGGATTGGCTAAAACGCCACTTCTTCGTGCCCTTGAGACGGAAGATGTTGCGGAACAGTTCCTTGGTC
>JANRAT010000327.1:639-2412 GCA_030727885.1 Rhodospirillales bacterium
CTCCTGGTCCGGTGCACGCTCATAGGCATAGCCGGGCGATATGGTGATGCCTTCGACCTGCAGTTCGTTGGTGCAGAAATCAAAGAACGTCGCGCACTCTTCGGGTGTCATCTGATTGAACAGGGTGCAGTTGACATTGACCCTGAAGCCCTTGGCCTTGGCCGCCTTGATGGCGGAAACGGCACGCTTGAAGGTGCCTTTCTGGGCCACAGCATGATCGTGATGTTCTTCCAGTCCATCGAGATGAACGGAGAACGTCAGATACGGGGAAGGCGTAAAGTCACCAAGTCGCTTTTCAAGCAGCAATGCGTTGGTGCAGAGATAAACGAACTTCTTGCGTGCGACGATGCCGTCGACGATCTGCTTGATTTCTTTATGAATCAGCGGCTCGCCGCCGGGGATCGAGACAATCGGGGCGCCGCAATCGTCTACGGCTTCCATGCATTCCTTAAAGCTCAGGCGCTTTGAGAGAATATCATCTTCGTAATCGATCTTGCCGCAACCGGGGCATGCCAGATTGCATTTGAAAAGCGGCTCGAGCATCAGCACGAGGGGGTATTTTTCAACACCCTTGATGCGCTGTTTCATGATGTAGGCGCCGACGCGAAGTTGCTGGATAAGAGGTACGGCCATATTAATCTCCAACAGCGCTGGACGGCTGTATGTTCGTGAGTTCACGCGGCAGCTTGAAAACAACGTTTTCTTTGACGCCATCGTGATTGCGTACCAGCGTCGGACCCCGTAAGGCATTAATCCGCTCGACGACTCCCTGGACCAGTTCTTCAGGGGCAGATGCACCGGCGGTCAGGCCAATCTTGCGAACGCCCTCCAGCCACTCATCCTTGATCAATGAAGCGTCATCGATCAGATAGGAGCGGGTGCCATTTTCGCTGCCCATCTCTGCAAGGCGGTTGGAATTTGAGCTGTTTTTGGCGCCGACCACGAGCAACAGATCAACGATTTGAGACAACTCCCTGACGGCCTGCTGGCGGTTCTGCGTCGCGTAGCAGATATCCCTTACGTCCGGACCGACGATATTCGGAAAGCGATTACGCAGCGCAGTGATGGTCGCGCGGGTTTCGTCAACGGAGAGGGTGGTCTGTGTGACGTAGGCAAGGCTGTCGGGATCATCGACAACAAGTAGATCAACCTCGTTGGGCTCACTGACCAGTAAAACACCGCCTGGGATTCGGCCCTGGGTGCCTTCGACCTCGGGATGGCCCTTGTGACCAATCAGAATGACCTGACGACCCTGGCCGGCATGATTTTGGCCTTCTTTATGAACCTTCGAGACAAGCGGGCACGTTGCATCAATGACCGGCAAGTTGCGGGCTTTTGCGGCATCCTCAACCTTTTCGGCAACCCCATGGGCGCTGAAAATGGTCACGGCACCTTCCGGGATTTCGTCAATTTCATCAACGAATACAGCCCCTTTGGCGCGCAAAGATTCGACGACATGCTTATTATGAACGATTTCATGGCGGACATAGATCGGCGGGCCGTATATGGTCAGTGCCCGTTCGACGATTTCGATGGCGCGTTCGACACCGGCACAAAAGCCGCGTGGATTGGCGAGGATGATTTCGATGGGTTCGCTCATAAAATTCTAAATCCCGGGAGCCCTGAAAAAGCCAGTTTTAGCAAATTTGCTGACGGCTCTGTAATAAGATGGGAGAATTAATCTCCCTATCAATGGCTGTTTAGCGTCTTTGCGCCGGTTTTTCCATGGAAAACTCCTTCTTTCAGTGCTTCTTATGCAGTGCATGATAAGGA
>JANRAT010000328.1:0-1103 GCA_030727885.1 Rhodospirillales bacterium
GGCCTGTGGTGCACGGATGCACATGCATTACTTCCGTCCGGGCGGTGTCGCCATGGACGTGCCACAGCAGCTGCTGGATGACATCTACGCCTGGTGCCCAAGCTATCTGCAGATCATCGACGACATGGAAAGCCTGCTGACCAATAACCGCATCTTCAAGCAGCGCACTGTTGATATCGGCGTCATCACTGCAGAAGAATGCCAGGATTGGGGCTTCACCGGTGCCAACCTACGCGCCTCCGGCATTGCCTGGGATCTGCGCAAGTCGCAACCCTATGACGGTTACGAAAAGTATGACTTCCAGATTCCGGTCGGCAAGAACGGTGACTGCTACGACCGCTATCTGGTGCGCATGCTGGAAATGAGAGAAAGCATAAAGATCATCCAGCAAGTCATTGAAAACATGCCCGGCGGACCGGCCAAGTCGATTGATCACAAGATCACGCCGCCATCTCGGACAGACATGAAGCATTCGATGGAAGCGCTGATCCATCACTTCAAACTATATACCGAAGGCTTCAAAGTACCGGCTGGCGAAACCTACACCGCTGTTGAGGCGCCGAAGGGCGAATTTGCCGTCTACCTGATCTCTGACGGTTCCAACAAACCGTACCGCTGCAAAATCAGGGCACCGGGCTTTGCCTCGCTGCAGGCGACGGAATTCATCTCAAAAGGGCACATGCTGGCCGATGTGGTTGCCAATATCGGTTCCGTCGATGTCGTGTTCGGGGAGATCGATCGATGAGTGATGCACCGGAAAAATTCGTTTTCACCAAGGAAAACATCAAACTCGCCAAGGCGACCATCGCCAAGTATCCGGCAGGCCGCGAGCGTTCTGCCGTGATGCCGCTGCTGGATATTGCGCAGCGTCAATGTGGCGGCTGGCTTCCGATGCCGGCGATCGAATACGTCGCCGAGTATCTGAGCATGCCGGCGATCCGCGTCCTTGAGGTTGCTTCCTTTTATACGATGTACAACCTGAAGCCGATTGGTAAGAACTTTGTGCAGGTTTGCACGAACCTGCCGTGCTGGCTCAATGGTTCAGACAACATCATGCGGGCCTGCCACAAGAATCTCGGCATCAAAACCGGTGAAACCACTGC
>JANRAT010000328.1:1113-2407 GCA_030727885.1 Rhodospirillales bacterium
GGGCCTGCGTCAATGCGCCGATGATGCAGATCAACGACGACTATTACGAAGATTTGGATAGCGAGTCGACGGCCCGAATCCTTGATGAACTGCGTGCCGGCAAGCACCCCAAAACCGGATCTCAGCAAGACCGATACACATGTGAGCCACTGGGCGGGCTGACCAGCCTGACGCATCAGGAACCCCTGCGTGCCGCAAAAGTCTCCGAAAAGGGGGATAACTGATGCTTAAAGACCAGGACCGGATTTTTACCAACATCTATGGGCTTGAAGACGTCAGCCTGACCGGTGCGCGCAAGCGTGGCGATTGGGATGGCACCAAAAAGCTGATTGAGCTTGGCCGCGATGTAATCATCGACAAGGTCAAGGGATCGGGACTCAGGGGCCGTGGCGGTGCCGGTTTCTCGACCGGCATGAAATGGTCGTTCATGCCCAAGGAAGTCGGCGAGCGTCCGCATTATCTGGTGATCAACGCCGATGAAGGTGAACCGGGTACCTGCAAAGACCGTGAAATCATGCGTAACGACCCGCACAAGCTGGTTGAAGGAGCACTGATCGCCTGCTTCGCCATGCAGGCCCATGCGGCTTATTGTTATGTGCGGGGCGAGTTCTACCGTGAAACCGAAGCGCTGCAGCGCGCCGTTGACGAAGCCTATGAAAACGGGCTGATCGGCGACAACGCCTGCGGTACCGGCTGGAAATTCGATTTCTACATCCATCGCGGTATGGGTGCATACATCTGCGGTGAAGAATCAGCCCTGATCGAAAGCCTTGAAGGCAAAAAGGGTCAGCCGCGCATGAAACCGCCGTTCCCGGCAAACGTCGGCGCCTGGGGCTGTCCGACCACGGTCAACAACGTCGAGAGCATCGCTGTGGTCCCGGAAATCCTGCGCCGTGGCCCGGAATGGTTTGCCGCTCTTGGCCGCCCGAACAATACCGGGACCAAGCTTTTCAATATCTCCGGGCACGTCAACAAGCCGTGCACCGTCGAAGAAGAGATGGGTATTCCGCTGAAGGAACTGATTGAAAAGCACGCCGGCGGTGTCCGTGGCGGCTGGGACAATCTTCTGGCAATCATCCCGGGCGGGGCATCGGTGCCTCTGCTGACCAAGGAAATGTCGTCGACGGTTCTGATGGATTTTGACTCGCTCCGTGAAGTGCGTTCGGGGCTTGGCACGGCAGCGGTCATGGTGATGGACAAATCGACCGATGTGATCCGCGCCATTACGCGTCTGTCGCGCTTTTACATGCATGAAAGCTGCGGCCAGTGTACGCCTTGCCGTGAAGGATCGGGC
>JANRAT010000329.1 GCA_030727885.1 Rhodospirillales bacterium
ATCCAAAGGTGCCAAGGTGGCGAGTGGTGGCAAGCGCATCGGCAACAAGGGATACTTCTTCGAGCCGACTGTTATCACCGACGTGCCGACGAATGCGACCATGATGAACGAGGAACCGTTTGGTCCGGTCGCCATCGTCAACCGTTTTTCGAGCTACGAGGATGCGATCACTGAAGCCAACCGTCTGCCGTTCGGTCTTGCTGCGTATGCCTTCACGTCGTCGGGTGAAACAGCACAGAAACTGGGCCAGCAGATGGAAAGCGGTATGCTGACCATCAATCACATGGGGCTGTCGCTCCCCGAAGTGCCGTTCGGCGGCATCAAGGATTCCGGTTACGGCACCGAAGGCGGGTCGGAAGCCATCCAGGCTTACCTTGAAACCCGTTTCGTGACGACACAGGCATAAACGGTTACGGCGGAGGGGCCCGGCTTATTGCGGCTGGGCCCTTTCGCGCAAAAATTGCGCTGCCTGAATTATTTGATATGATTTCGTTATAAAAAAATATAACGGAGGAATGTCATGATTGAAGTAGAGCCGCTTGATGGGCCGTATGGTGCCGTTGTTAAGGGTGTGTCGACATCGAAGCCGCTTAGCGATTCTGATGTCGATCAAATCAAAGGCTTCCTGGCCAAGTATACTGCAATCGTCATCAATGATCTGGATGAAGACCCCGAATGGCTGTTAAGGCTGGGGCGCGGCTTCGGACCATTGCAGCCGCATATTCTCGATCAATTCCACCATCCGATTTCCTCCGAGATGTCGATCATCACTGCCAATATGGGCAATCAGGAAAGCCGCGCCACGGCAAAACCGGCAGGTGCCTACTGGCACTCCGACCAGTCCTATATGGCCGATCCGTCAGATGGCATTTGCCTTTATGCTTCACACGTCCCGTCAGACGGTGGCGATACCATGGTGGCCAATACGCAGATGGCTTATGACGCGCTTCCCGAAACGATGAAAAAACGCATCGCAGGGCTGATCGGCATCCATCGTTATGGCTACCGTGGTCAAGGAGCGATTACCGACCTGAACGATGAACAGAAAAAGAAGACACCGGATGTTGAGCATCCCGTGGTCCGTACGCATCCGATCACCGGCAAGAAAATACTTTTCGTCAATCCCGGCTTTACGATGTGCATCAAGGATATGGAGCCGTCGGAAAGTGAAGCATTGTTGGGTGAGTTGTTTAAGCATGAAGAGAACCCGGCTTTTATCTATCGCCATAAATGGTCACCGCGCCAGTTGGTCATCCTGGATAACCGATCATCCATGCATTGCGCCGTTGCCGGTTATCGTGAGCCGATGCGTAAGCTCAGGATGATTATCGGCTGTACAGATGCCAGCAAGATGGCGGCTTGAACATAACCCTCTCCCATGGGAGAGGGGGGTACGCAGTGCTGGTGAGGAGATTAAACCCGTTCGCGTTTGGCGTTGAGCCAACTCAGGCGGCGTTCAAGGTCTTCGATTTCCCGGTCCAGCCATTCGACCAGATGAACCGAATCTTTGACATGATGGGCACGCAGCTCTTCAAGCCGTGCCTGCTCGTTTTCGAACGTTTCGGAAAGCAGGTCCAGCTGCTGCCTCCGCTCATCGGAATCGAGCAAATCCATATAGCGAAATTTGAGCGCAATGATCAGCTTGTTAAGGTCATTCTCGGCCGTCTTGATCTTTGCCTTCAGCAGCATTTTAAGCTCTGCCGTACCTTCGGCGGTAATTTCGAGCACGGCTTTGTCGGCCTGACCGGAAATCGACGTGACCAGACCTTCGTGCTTCAGCAACTCAATGGAGGTGCCGAGTACATCCAGCGATGGCCCCATGACGTGCGTGACAAAGTGCCTGACACCGGACGCCAATTCGGCATAAGCAATCGGGCCGTCGGCAAGAATGCCGAGCGCGCACAGCCGCGTTGCTTCTTTCGGGGTTAGCGTATTATCGGCGTACATACTGAAACTCCATTCACGAGTTTGAATATAGTCTCATGTACGCCGAATGTCCATGCGAACCATTCTCAACTTTATAGGTCAGCTATCGCGAAGACCTTGCTCGTTGACCAAAACCTCGGCTTCGTCGAGGGATTTCGCGGCAATATCGAAAAGCTCATCGATTTCGGCATCTGTGATGATCAGCGGCGGACAGAAAGCCAGATTGTCGCCGATGGCACGAATGATCAGGCCGTTTTCGAGGCAGCGGGCTTCAACCAGAGCGCCGACTTTCTTTGAAGCCTCGAAGGGGGTCTTGGCCTTTTTGTCCTTCATGACTTCGAGGGCGCCCATCAGTCCGCAGGAGCGGGCATTGCCGATCAGCGGATGCTTGCCAAGCTTGGCAAGACGATCCTGGAAATGTCCCATGATCGAGCGGACATGCCCGACGATATCACGCTCTTCATAAATTTTCAGGGTTTCGAGGGCCACAGCTGCGGCCACCGGGTGTCCGCCATAAGTAGATCCATGGCCGAATATACCGAGCTTTTCGCTTTCCGATACCAATGCCTTGTAGACTTTGTCGGAAATCATCAGCGCCGAGATCGGCAGGTAAGCCGATGACAGCTGCTTGGCGCAGGACAGGAAATCAGGGTCGAGATCGAACGTTTCAGTCCCCCACATGTTGCCGGTCCGCCCGAAGCCGTTGATGACTTCATCGGCGACCAGAAGCACGTCATATTTTTTAAGAACTTTCTGGATTTTGGCGTAGTAGGTCTTCGGCGGGATGATCACGCCGCCTGCACCCATGACCGGCTCGCAGAACATCGCAGCCACGGTATCCGGGCCTTCATCCAGAATCAGTTTTTCGAGATCGTCAGCACAGCGGGTAGCGAATTCTTCTTCACTTTCTCCGTCACGACCTTCCCGGTAATAGTGCGGGCACGTGGTGTGCAGAATGCGGTCGATCGGCAGATCGAAATCACCGTGCAGGTGGGGCAACCCGGTCAGGCTGGCAGAAGCCACCGTCACACCGTGATAGCCGCGGATGCGGGCAATGATCTTCTTTTTCTCAGGCTTGCCGATGGCGTTGTGGTAGTACCAGATCAGCTTGACGGCGAGATCGGTTGCTTCTGAACCGGAATTGGCAAAAAGCACCTTGGAAAGCCGTCCGGGTGCGATGGAGACCAGCTTTTCCGCCAGGTCAACAACGACATCGGCAACACGGTGATTAAACCCGTGATAATAGGCCAGCTTTCCCATGGCTTCTGTCGCGGCATCAATCAGACGCTGCTCGCCGAATCCGAGGCCGACGCACCAAAGCCCGGCCAGACCTTCAATGTAACTTTTGCCGCTATCGTCAAATACGCGAATACCGGCGCCACGATTGATGACCAAGGGGCCCTTGGTTTCGTGGGCCTTGAGATTTGTGTATCCGTGGACGTGATAAGCTATGTCACGTGCCTGCGTTGAATTACCGATAGCCGTCATGATTTCCTCCAAGTGTGATCGCGATCTTGCATCATCAATGTCCGAGATACTCTACCCATGACGCGTCTGGCCCCGGGCTGCAAGTGAGAATATTTAGAATTGATTTAGATCATGGCAAGGAGAGCAGCATCAAGGTTGAATAAGCCTAACGATTAAAACTGTGAAAGGAACATCTGAAATGGCGATCAAGGAAATTCTCGTTCATCTGAGCGGTGCAAAAGGCGGCAAGGCTGTCGTGGATGCGGCGATTGATATGGCTCAACGTCACGAAGCCAGACTGATCGGGCTGTTTGCCGGCGTACCTTATGAAATGCCGACTTATGTTATTGCCCAGTTACCTGCCGATGTCATTATTGCACATCAAGAACATGTTGAGGAAAACGCTCAGGCGACCGCCGAGATGTTTGAAAAAGCCTGTACGGCGAATGGGATTTCCCATGACTATCGCAGGGGCGACTGGCGTGATCCTGTTGAAGATATCGTCTGCATGCATGCCAGGTATGCTGATTTGGTAATGATTGAGCAGCCCGATCAGGATAGCGACGGTTCACACGGCCGCGAAATCGTTGATCAGGTCGTCTTGCGCGCCGGTGTCCCGGTACTGATTGTGCCCAATTCGCCTGCCATGAAAGGTATCGGCACAAAGGTCCTTATCGGTTGGGATGGCGGCTCCCATGCCGCCAGGGCCGTTCGTGATGCTCTGCCGATCCTTGAAAAAGCAACGTCGGTGAAAGTTCTGGCGGTTGATCCGAAACCGGGTCTCTCCGGTCTGGGCGATCTGCCCGGTGCCGATCTGGCGACTTTCCTGGCCAGCCATGGCGTCAAGGTCGAGGCTGACCATCGCAAATCAATCAACGGCGATGCCGGTACAACGCTGCTGAACGAAGCCGCCGATATCGGCGCTGATCTGATTGTCAGCGGTGGGTACGGTCATTCCAGACTGGGTGAGCTGTTGCTGGGTGGCGTGACGGACACGCTGATCGAACAATCTGCCGTCGCTGTCTTGATGTCACACTAAATAACGACGGGGGTGCGGCAGGGCGGCCTAGTGCTGTTCTGCCGCCCGTCTGTCACGGGCTCTGGGATCCAGTGCATCCTGCAGCCCGTCACCGATGAAGTTAAACGCAATCACGGTGACAAAGATCAACATCCCCGGATAAAACGCCAGACCGGGTGCTTCCCAGATGGTATTCTGCGCACCGGTCAGAATATTCCCCCAACTCGGCAGGGGCGGCTGAATACCGAGACCGAGAAAACTCAGAACCGATTCCAGCAGGATCACATTGCCGACAGATAATGTCGTCGCAACGATGATCGGCGATGCCAGATTGGGCAGGATGTGCCGGAACATGACCCGGAATTTATCCGCGCCCTGTGCTTGTGCCGCCAGAATAAAAGGTCTGGTCTTGAGGCTTAGCGTGCTGGCACGAACCAGTCTCGCCACCGTTGTCCAGCCGACCAGCGCGACAATGGCGACGATCCGGTACAGGCTGACGTTCTCGGCACTGACGATGGAGTCCGGCAGGCCTAGCTTGCCAAGATCAACAGCCGCCAGCACGATCAGCAACGGCAGCACCGGCAGGGCTATCACGCCATCGGTAACGCGCATGACGAGGGCATCAACACGGCCGCCGGCATATCCGGCAAACAGGCCAATGGCTGTGCCGATGATCGCTGCGGCAAGGGTTGCCGTGAGGCCGACAAACAAGGATACACGGCCACCGTAAAGCAGTCGCACCAGCACATCCCTACCAAGCTCGTCAGTGCCAAGTGGATGGGCGGCTGATGCAGGGCCATAGCGCGCCAACAGATCGACCGTTTCGGCATTGGTGCCAAGCATCGCTTCTATGGCCGGTGCCAGCAGAGCCAGTGCGACCAGTACGCCTAAAATGATGGCGCTGATGACGGCCAGGCGGTGACGCATGAACCGGTCCACAACAGAATTTGCGTGCACGTCGATTGGCCGTGCGGTGGCTATGCTCATGCCTCAATATCTCCGTAGGATATTCTTGGATCCAAGGCAGCGTAAGCGACGTCAGCGAACAGATTGCCGAACAGCGTCAGTGCGGTCGCCAGCAGCAAACAGACAAGCGCCAGATTGTAATCGTTGCCCATGATGGAATCGAAGATCAGCTTGCCCATGCCCGGATAGGCAAACACGGTTTCAGTAATCAATGCGCCTGAAAACAGCACGCCGAGATCAAGGGCAATTACCGTGACCACCGGGATCATGGCGTTTCTGAGGGCGTGGCCAAGCACGACCCGGGACTGGCTCAAGCCCTTGGCACGGGCGGTCCGGATGTAATCCTGACGCAGCGTTTCGATCATCGATGCCCGCATGAATCGGGTGTGTCCGCCAACCCCGGCAATGGTCAGGCTGACAATCGGCAAGACCAGATACGGCACGCGCTCCCAAAGCGTCCCGGCCCCGGCAGCTTCCGCAGTGCCGCCGGCCGGCAACCAGCCCAGCGTGACGGCGAACAAGAGGATCAACAGGATCCCCAGCCAGAATGGCGGAATGGAAATACCGGCAAAGGCAGCAAGGTTTATGCCGTAATCACTCAGCGAATAGGGGCGGGTCGCGGCAAAGATACCGGCCGGCAGGGCAATCATCAGGGCCAAAGTCAGGCTGGAAAGCAGAAGTACGAGCGTGTTCGACAAAGCGGGCACAATAGCGTCCCAGACAGGTTGAGCATACAGCCGTGAATAGCCCAGATCACCGGTTAGGGCGCTACCCAGCCAGTGCAGATAGCGTGACCATAATGGTTGATCCAGGCCGTAAATCAGCCGCAGTCTGGCCGCGTCCTCGGATGTGATGTGCGGATCTGCGGATATCATCAGATCAATCGGATCCCCCGGCATCAGCCCGATCAACCCGTAAATGATGACGGACATCACGAACAGGACGATCAGGGAATGAAACACGCGGCGGATCAGAAATTCGGACATGCGCTGAGACTAGCATTGCTGACAGGAAGTCGGAAACGAAAGTGCACCCATGTTCAAGGCACCCCCTCACCTAACCTCTCCCCCTATAAGGGGGAGAGGAATGAGTGGAACTGTGTTTGCATTCGTGAGTCCCTCTCCCCTACGCAGTGGGGGAGAGGGCAGGTGAGGGGGCTTACCGGCTGACCGACCAGTTCTCGACCCAGAGCGTTGTCGGGAACTGGTGGCCGGTTGGTGTCAGGCCCTTCAGCCATTTCGGCAATATGTATGAATCGGCGCGGAAATAGAGCGGCAGCGCCGGTAACTCTGCCGCGTAGATTTGTTGCAACCGGTGCCACATAACTTTGCGTTTATCGCGATCCAGTTCTGTTTCGATGTTCCGCAGCAAAGTATCCATTTCCGCATTTTTAAAGCCTGTATAATTCTGCCCGCTCCAGTTGTTCTCTGCTGTCGGAATTTCTTCGGAATGCAACGTCGTCCGAGGCACGCTTTCAGGTGCTGAAATCCAGGCGAACATGGCCATCGCCTGAAATTTTCTTTGTGTTACGGTTTCGCCGAAAAAGACCCGGGCCGGCTCATTTTTGATGCGCACATCAATGCCGGCGGTTTTCCATTGGCTTTGCAGAACCTGCTCGACCAGTTCGCGTGTTCTGTTGCCGGCCGTGGTCATGATCTCGAAACGCAGCGGCTCTCCGGCGGCGTTTTCACGAATGCCGTTTTTCTTGTTCTGCCAGCCGGCCTGATCCAGCAGGGCGGCCGCTTTCTCGGGATTGAAATCATAATGCGCGACATCGTCAGCATATACCCAGTCGAGCGGATTGATGCTGGTATGGGCAACCGGCTGTTTGCCGCCGAACAGTTTTTCGGAAATCGATTTGCGGTCGAGAGCATAAAGCAATGCCTGTCGCATCCTGATGTCGCTCAGCAGGGGGTTATCAAGCATCAGATCGATGTGCTCGTAAATCAGCCCGGGTTTGTACGTCACGGCGAATTTCTTGCCGTGTCTTTTTTCGAAAGCAAGCGCCTGATCGACATTGAGGCCCAGCTCGCCGGCAATCATGTCAATCCCGCCGGACAGCAGGTTGGCTTCAAGGGTTGCCGTATTTTCGATGACCCGAACGGTGATCTTGTCGAACGCCGGTTTCTTGCCCCACCATTTCGGATTGCGTTCGAATACCATGTGCGAGCCGGTTTTTGCCTGCGTCATCACATAAGGGCCCATGAACAGGCCGGGATTGGTGGCGTCGGTATCGAAAGCGGTTTGCGTGCGATAAGCTTCCGGGGTGGAGAATTTTGCCCGCTCGATATGTGCCGGCAAAAGATTGAATTGCGAAATGTCGCTGTAATCAAACGTGCGCCGGTCGATGTGAAAGGTGAAGGTCCTGTCGTCGATACGGTCGATACTGAGAATGCGGCGATACGCTTCGTTGGATGAAACGCCCGATTTCGGATTTTTGCCGACTTCCCATGTGAAAATCACGTCATCGACGGTGATCGGTGTGCCGTCGCCCCACTGGGCCGCATCGATGATTTTATAGCGCACGGCGATACCGTCTTTGCCGTCCGCTGTCTTTTCAAGGACGGCCCCGCCATTTTCCAGAGCAGGCAGCGTTTCACACAGCAGGCAGATCGTTTTCCAGTCAGCATCGATAACGGTAATCGGTCGCCGGGTCAGGCCGTGCACATAGGATTTCGCCAGCATTGAGTCTATGTTCGGATGGAACGTTGACGGATATTGGGTAGTGCCAATAACAAGATCGTTCTTTGCCATTGCGGCAATTGGCAGAAAAATGAAGGACAAAGCCAGTATTGCAGCCCCGATCCGTTGCTTCGACTTTGTCATGCGACCTCCTTGCCACGCTTTAATGGACAGATTATCACGGTAGCGCCGTCAGGCCAGTCTGACGACGTGTTAAACGAGGAAGCGCCATGTCCATCAACACCAAGGTATTCGGCGAAAATGTCTGGTTGGCCGACGGCTGGGCCCGCGATGTTGCTATCGGCATGAATGCAGAAGGCGAGATTACATCGATTGAGGTGGGCGCTACCCACGATCCCGTGACGATGATCCGGTTGCCCGGGCCGGTGATCGCCGGCATGCCTAATTTGCATTCCCATGCGCATCAGCGCGCCATGGCGGGGTTGAGCGAACTGCGGGCCTCGGGTGCCGGTGCGGAAGACAGCTTCTGGACCTGGCGCGATGTCATGCACCGCTTTGCCGAAGTGGTCACGCCGGAGATTCTGGAAGTGGTCGCGGCGCAGCTTTACACGGAAATGGTCAAGGCCGGTTATACGTCTGTCTGTGAATTTCATTACATGCATCACGGCAAAGACGGCGTGCCCTATGATGATCCTGCTGAGATGTCGATGGCCCTGATACGGGCCGCTGTGCGCGCAGGGATCGGGATTACCCTGTTGCCGGTGCTTTATGAAACCGGTGGCTATGCGGGCAAACAGCCCAACCCCGGACAGCGACGGTTTATCAGTACCCCGGATCAGCTGCTCCGCATCATTGAAGCCGTTCATACGGTCCATAACGGTGATCCTCAGGTTGCGGTGGGTGTTGCGCCACACAGCCCGCGTCAGGTGACGAAGCAGGGCATGCAGGCGACCCTTGATGGATTGACGGCCATGAATCCTGCTGCGCCGATCCACATTCATGTCGCCGAGCAGGAAAAAGACATCAGCGAGTCGCTGGAACAGACAGGTTTGCGCCCGGTCGAGTGGGTGCTTGAGAATTTCGACATTGGCCCCCGCTGGTGCATGGTGCATGCGACGCATCTGACGGATGGTGAAACGCTGCAGATGGCGCAAAGCGGTGCTGTGGCCGGGCTGTGCCCGACGACCGAGGCAAATCTGGGCGACGGCCTGTTCCCGCTTATGCCGTATCTTGATGCCGGTGGCCGTATCGGTATCGGCTCGGACAGTCATATCTCCGTCAACATGATCGAAGAACTTCGCTGGCTGGAATACGGCCAGCGTCTGATTAAAAGGCGGCGCAATCTGGCATCTGCGGGTCCTGGTGGTTCTACCGGTGTCAGACTGTATCGAGATGCGCTGCTTGGCGGGGCGCAGGTTTCCGGGCGCAGGCTCGGTGCCATAGCGGAAGGGTGTCGGGCTGATTTTATCGTGCTTGATCCTGAGCACCCAAATCTGGTCGGCAAGACTGGAGACCGCCTGATCGATTCGATGATCTTTGGCGCCAACGCCTCGCCCATTCAGGAAGTCTGGATCGGCGGCAAACGCCAGGTCGCGGCAGCGCGGCATATTCGTGAGGATGATACTTTGGCCGCTTTCTCCGGTGTTATCCGCAAACTGGAAATATAACGTGCATACACGGAAAGTTCGGGAAATGGCTCTATGTAAAGCTTGCCATATTGGCTATGTAGTAGGGCCATGAGATGTTGAAAGAGTAGTGCATAATGTCCGTTGATATCCGATCCGCTCGCCTGTCGCTGATTTTCTCCAGTATCGGCCATACCTACAGCCACCTGTTTCAGCCGCTGTATTATGTTTCGGTGCTGACCCTGGAAAGCCAGCTGGGGCTGACCCATGGTGAGACCATCAAACTTGCCGTTCTGGGTGGCATGCTGTTCGGATTTGGTGCGCCTGTTGCCGGATGGCTTGGTGACAAATGGGGGGCTGTGCCGCTCATGTCGGCATTCTATATCGGCACGGGCCTATCGATGATCCTGACCGGTTTTGCCGACGCCCCCTGGCAGATCATGGCGGCACTGGCACTGACCGGTCTGTTTGCCTCGATCTACCACCCGGTCGGTATTTCCTGGCTGATCCGCAATGCAACCAACCGCGGCACGGCACTTGGCCTCAATGGTATCTTCGGCAGTCTGGGGCTTTCGTCTATCTGGTATCGAAAGGCGTGATTGTCGAAAGCAAAACCGACCGGGTCCCGACACCGCCGGCAGAGCAGCGTGACGCGGTGAGGGTGTTTGCCGTGCTGGCGTTCTCGATGTTGTGCACAGGCATCATTTATCAGGCGACCCAGGCGGGTTTACCGAAGATGTTCCAGATGCGCCTTGAGTATTTGTTTGCCGGCGGCGTGTTCGGTATTTCGACACTGGTTGCTGCTGTCTTCTTTGTTTCAGGACTGATGCAGCTGACCGGCGGCTGGCTGGTCGACAAGATTTCGCCAAAGTTCGTCTATATCGGTGCCTTCATCATTCAGGTGCCGTTACTGATTTTGATGGCGTATGCCGCCGGACCTTTTGTCATCGTTATTGCGGTGATGATGATATCGTCCAACAGCGGGGCGCTCCCTGCGGAAAATGTCATACTGGCGCGCTATGTGCCGCCGGCCAGACGTGCGATGGCGTTCGGATTCAAGTTCATCCTGGCGATTGGTTTTTCTACGCTCGGTGTGCAGCTGGAAGCCGTATTGTTTGATCACTCAGGCGAGTTCGTCTGGCTGTTTACCGTGCTTGCCTGCATCTCGTGTGCGGGGGCTGTTGCTGCGCTGATCCTGCCGTCTGACAGGCGTCGGGTGCCGTTGGCACAGCCGGCGGAATAGGCTTTAAGCCAGTTCCGCAGCATTGTTGAGCTTGGCACGGCGCTCTTCGGCCATGTTTCTGATCGTCGCGTGCAGTTCCGGATGACTGGCTTCGAAGCGATGCAGTTGGTCTGCGCTCAGCACCAGCAGATGGCATTCGGTCAGTGCTGTGACGGTTGCGGTCCTGCGGCATTTCTCGATCAGAGCGATCTCACCAAAGAAATTGCCGGGCCCGAGATGCAGCGGCACAGGGGCCAGTTCGACCTGCACATCACCTGAGACAATCATGAACATCGTGGTCGCTTCTTCGCCGGCGCGGACGATGACGTACCGAGCCGGAACGACCTTCGGCTTCAGCAGACGGGCGATGTCGGCAATGGCAGATGCCTCGAGCTGTGCAAACAGGGGCACGCGGGCAACCAGTCGCCAGGTGACCATGAAATCGTGGCGGCGGAATTCCTCGGCAAATCCGAGGGCGAGGATGCCGGTTGGCAGGGCATACATGGCAATGCCAAGCAGCATGATCAGGCCACCGAAAATCTTGCCGCCAATCGTGACCGGCACCACATCGCCATACCCGACCGTCGCCAATGTCGACATCGTCCACCACATCGCGTGCGGAATTGAACGAAAGGCCTCTGGCTGGGCATCGTGTTCCAGCAGGAAGGAAACACCGGCGCCGAATACCAGAAGTGTCAGCATGATCACCAGCGAGGCGGCAAGCGGACGTCGTTGTTCCCTGAGCACGGCGCCGACCGTCTGCAGTGCCGGGGAATAACGCGTCAGCTTGAGCAACCGCAACAGACGGAATACACGGATGAAACGCAGGTCGGCCACCAGCAGGAAACCAAGATAAAAGGGCAGAATCGACAACAAGTCGACAATCGCCAGCGGGGTCAGCATGTATTGGAGCCGCCCCATGACCGGCCCATGGACCTGATAGATCGGCTCTTCCATGCAGACCCAGATCCGCGCCACGTACTCAAGTGTAAAAACCATGATGGAAAAGATATCGAAGTCGACGAAGTAATCGCCATAGGCCGTGTCGAACTCGGGGACGGATTCAAGGGTCACGGCGATGACGTTTGTAAGTATCAGGATGATCATCGCCAAATCAAAAAAACGCCCGTAACGCAGGGAGCCGCCCCCGGTTTCGATGATCCGGTGGACGTTGGCGCGCAGTGAAATATCGGTCATGGGTTGTCGCCTGATTTAAAGAGTCATCGCCTGATCAAGATCACGCATCAGATCATCGGTATCTTCCAGGCCAATCGATAACCGGATCGTCGCATCGGTTGCGCCGGCGGCCTCACGCTGTTCGTCGGTCAACTGTCGGTGTGTGGTTGAAGCCGGATGCAGGATCAGCGAGCGGGTGTCGCCGATATTGGCGAGGTGCGAGAAGATGTTGACCTTCTCGACCAGTTTGACGCCGGCTTCGAAGCCGCCCTTGAGGCCAAAGGTGAACACAGCACCAGCACCTTTCGGCAGGTATTTTTTTGCCAGATCGTGATACGGGCTGGATTTCAGACCGGCGTAGCTGACCCAGTCGACAGCCGGATGACTTTCAAGAAAGCTTGCGATCTTTAGCGCATTTTCGACGTGCCGGTCCATGCGCACGTGCAGTGTTTCCGTGCCGGTGATGGTGTTGAAGGCGTTGGTCGGCGACAGCGACGGACCGAAATCCCTGAGTGCCACAGCGCGCGCCTTCATGGTGAAGCCAAAATCGCCGAACGTCTCATAGAATGTCAGGCCGTGATAGGCGGGGTCGGGTTCCGTCATGCTCGGGAAGCCGGGGCCGCCGGTCCAGTCGAAGGTGCCGCTTTCAATCACGACGCCCCCCATCGAAGTGCCGTGCCCCTGCAGGAACTTGGTGGTCGAATGGGTGACGATGTCTGCGCCCCATTCAATTGGGCGGCACAGATAAGGAGTCGCCAGCGTGTTGTCGACGATCAACGGAATACCTGCATCCTTGGCGATGGCCGAGATGGCTTCGAGATCAAGAACGACGCCGCCCGGGTTGGCCAGCGCCTCGATAAAGATCGCCTTGGTTTTCGGCGTGATCGCATCCTTGATCAGCGCCGGTTTGGTGCAGTCGACAAAGGTGCAGTGCCAGCCAAGCCGTTTGAAGCTGACGCCGAACTGGGTGATAG
>JANRAT010000330.1 GCA_030727885.1 Rhodospirillales bacterium
ACGCTGGTCACCGGCCCGACGCAGCTTGCCGATCCGGTCGGCTGCGACGTCATCCACATTGAAAGTGCGCGCGACATGCTGGCCGCCGTCAATGCCGCTCTGCCCGCCGATATAGCCGTCTGTGCCGCCGCCGTTGCCGATTGGCGCAGCGCCGACGCAGCGAGCCAGAAAATCAAAAAGCAGCCCGGCAGCACGCCACCCGCCCTGCAAATGGTCGAAAATCCGGATATTCTGGCCAGCCTGTCGGCAGCGGGCAACAAACGGCCGGGGTTGGTCATCGGCTTTGCCGCCGAGACCAACGACGTTCTGGCCAATGCCCGAGCCAAGTTAAAACGCAAAGGCTGCGACTGGATCGTTGCCAATGATGTATCGCCGGCAACCGGTACTTTTGCCGGAGACAACAACACCGTGCATCTGATCAGCGCCGAGGCCGCCGAAGACTGGCCAAAGATGTCAAAAACCGAAGTTGCCAGACAACTCTCAGCCCGCATCGCACAACATTTCGGGGCGGCCGAATGAGTGTCGTCCGTGTCGATATCGTGCGCCTGCCGCACGGCCGGGACCTGCCGCTGCCGGCCTATGCGACACCGGACAGTGCCGGCATGGACCTGCTTTGCGCCGAAGATAAGGACGTCACGTTGCAACCCGGCACCCGGGCCATGATCGCCACCGGCATCGCCATTCAGCTGCCGGGCGGTTTTGAAGCTCAGGTACGGCCGCGGTCAGGCCTTGCTGCAAAACAGGGCGTTACGGTGCTCAACAGTCCGGGCACCGTCGATGCCGACTACCGCGGTGAAATTAAGGTTATTCTGGTCAATCTGGGGGACAAGCCGGTCACGCTGACGCGGGCCGACCGTATCGCACAAATGGTTATCGCACCGGTTGTGCAGGCGGCCTGGCACGAAGTCGACAGTCTTGAAGACAGCGTCAGAGGACAGGGCGGTTTTGGTTCGACCGGGATCAAAAGCTAACGGGGGGAAGCTTTAACTATGTTACGCATTACCAAGAAGATGCTTTATGCCATTGAAGCCGTACTCGACATTGCATTTCATGCCGGTGCCGAGCCTGTGCAAAGCCGGGAGATCACCCGCCGTCAGGGTATTCCCCAGCGCTACCTTGAACAGGCCATGCAGCATCTGGTGCGAGATGACATTCTTGTCGGCGTCCGTGGCCCGCGCGGCGGTTACCGACTGGCCCGCGAACGCAGACGCATTCTGGTCGGCGACATCGTCCGCTCGGTGCGCAAGATGGAAACCGCCGAAGATCCGCTGCTGGTCGAAGACGGCTCCGATCTCGGCCAGAAAGTCGTGCGCCCGCTGTGGGCGCTGATCCAGGAAGATGTCATGAAACGACTGGACGCCACCACCATCGACGATCTTTGCAACAACGCCAATGAAGCCGGCATCGAAAGCGAAGGCCGGAAAAATCTGGATTTCATTATTTAAATGAAACCTTAATAAAAAAACCCAGAGGACACCAACCATGAACGACAACCTTACCCCTGCCACACACCCCCGGGAATTCCGTGGCAAGATTTATGACAACATCATCGACACCATCGGCGCGACCCCGCTGGTCCGCCTGAGCCGTCTGATGCGTGACAGCAACGTCACCGGCAACATTCTCGGCAAGTGTGAATTTTTCAATCCGCTGGCTTCAGTCAAGGACCGTATCGGTCTTGCCATGATCGAAGCAGCTGAAAAGGACGGCCGGATCAAGGCTGGCGCGACGCTGATTGAGCCAACGTCGGGCAATACCGGGATCGCCCTTGCCTTCGTCTGCGCCGCCAAGGGATACAAGTTGATCCTGACGATGCCTGAAAGCATGTCGATCGAACGTCGCAAGATGCTGTTGCTGCTGGGTGCCGAACTGGTTCTGACCCCGGCCCCGCTGGGCATGCGCGGCGCCATTGAAAAGGCCGAAGAACTGGTAGGCGAAATCTCCGGCGCGCTGATGCTGCAACAGTTTGAAAATCCGGCCAATCCGGCGATCCATGCCGCAACCACGGCCGAAGAAATCTGGGCCGATACCGCCGGCAAGGTCGACGCGCTGATTTCCGGGGTCGGCACCGGTGGCACCATAACCGGCTGCGCGCGGACCCTGAAACCGCGAAATCCGAATTTGCAGATCATCGCGGTGGAGCCGGAAGACAGCCCGATCCTCTCAGGTGGCGCACCGGGTCCGCACAAAATTCAGGGCATCGGCGCCGGCTTTATTCCAGGCATTCTGGATCGTCCGCTGATCGACGAAGTCTTGCAGATCGGCAACGAGACCGCCTTCGCCATGTCCCGCAAGGCAGCACGGCTGGAAGGTCTTGCCGTCGGCATTTCATCAGGGGCCGCACTGGCAGCAGCTGTCGAAGTTGCCGCACGTCCCGAGATGGCCGGCAAGAACATCGTCGTCATTCTGCCGTCGTTCGCCGAACGGTACCTCTCGACCGCATTGTTCGAAGGTCTGGAATAGTTCTGATGACCGAGTTCACCGACGCACAGGTCGAGCGCTATGCCCGGCACATCCTGCTGAAGGAAGTCGGCGGCATCGGCCAGACAAAGCTGATGGATGCCAAGGTCCTGATCGTCGGTGCCGGCGGCCTCGGCTCGCCGCTGATCCTGTATCTGGCCGCAGCCGGGGTCGGGACCATCGGCATCATCGATGCCGACACGGTTGATTTGTCCAATCTGCAAAGACAGGTTGCGCACACCACCGACCGGGTCGGCATGTCGAAAGTCGAAAGCGCAAAGATCACCGCCAACGCCATCAATCCGGACGTCAAGATCATCCCGATCGAGGCACGCCTGACCGCCGAAAACGCACTCGACATCATCAGCGATTACGACATTGTCGCCGACGGTTCCGACAATTTCGAAACCCGCTTCATGATCAATGACGCCTGCTTCCTGGCCGGAAAAACGCTGGTCTCGGCGGCCATTCTCAGGTTCGACGGACAGATCGGCACCTTCAAGGCGCACCATGTGCATGAGGACGGCTCACACGGCCCCTGCTATCGCTGCATCTTTCGCGAAGCCCCGCCGCCCGGACAGGTGCCGAGCTGCGCCGAGGCCGGCGTACTGGGTGCCCTTTGCGGCATGATGGGGTCATTGCAGGCGACTGAAGTGCTGAAGGAAATCATGGGTATCGGCGACAGTCTTTCCGGCTCGCTGATGGTGATCGACGGACTAGCCACGGAGTTTCGGAAGATCAAAGTCAAGGCCGACCCGGGCTGTCCGCTGTGCGGGACAGAACCAAGCATCACCGATCTGTCGGTGCATCTGAGCACACCCCCTGCCGTCTGTGCCGTCAATGGCTGAGGCGCATCAACCGATCCGCAAGCTGTCGCTGGTAGTCGCATCCGGCACCTATGAAAAAGTGCATTACGCCTTTGTCATGGCCTCCGGGGCCGCCGCCATCGGCATCCCGGTGACCATGATCTTTACCATGGGTGCCTCACATGCAGTGCTCGACGGTATCGGCTGGCATGCACTTGCGTCGGAAGTTCCTGGCATGAGCGCAAAACATCGCGACGAGGATTTCATCGAAAAAGGTGTCGCCAGTATGGACGAGCTGATCGACAGCGCGTCCGAGCTTGGCGTCAACTTCATGGTCTGTGAAATGGGCCTGCGCGCCGAAGGGCTTGAAGACCGCTCGCCGCGCAAGGGCCTTGATCTCACGCGCACCGGCATCGTGACGTTTCTGCATGACGCCGAAAGCGGCGGATCGATCGTCTATATTTAATGTTCGCTTTTCGGCGCTTTGCGCCATCCCCCCGAGGGAGAGGGGGTTTATCCCTGCACCCAGGGCAGACCGCGGACTTTCCAGCCGTTGACCGTACCGCGATGATTGTCGGCGTTCTTGTCGCCTTCGAAACCTTCTGCAACGTTGAAGCAGTTATTATAGCCGAGCGCCGTCAGGGCCTTGGCCGCAGCGACCGAGCGCACGCCTGAGCGGCACAGAAACAGGATCGGTGTTTCCTTATCAGGAACAGCTTCGCGAACTGCATCTTCGAAGTGCGGATTACGCGTCATGGCCGGGAACAAGACCCACGAAATTTTATGCATCGCGTTCTTCAGGGTCGAACAATCCGGCGCACCGACATAGGCGAACTCGGCATCGGTTCGCACATCGATCAGCACGGCGGCCTGATTGCGCTTCAGCAGATCGAACGATTCTATGGGGGACAAATCACCAGCATAGCCAACTTCACTCATTATTTTCGTCCTTCCAGATGATCGATCATGTCCGCAACATCGGTAAACTTGTGGCGCGGCTGCGGGCCGCTGGCACGATCGATTTCTGTTTTCTCGAGCCGCTGCCAGTCTTCGAAATGAACCACACGCACCCCGCGTTCAGCAAGCAATTCGGCAAGCCTGTCTCGCCCGGGTCTGGTGCCGCCGGCAGCAAAATCGGCAGCGATATGCTCGGCAACTTCAATCCCGTCCGGACGGCTTGAGGATATCACGCCGCTCGGCCCTCGCTTGATCCAGCCGACAGCATACAGACCCTGTTCAATCCGACCGCGATCATTGGGGATGATGCCAAGGGCTTCATCATAGGGCAGTCCCGGAATCGGATCGGCACGATAACCAATGGCCGCAATCACCATGCCGCAGGGAATATCGCGGGTTACCCCGGTGCCGATGGCGCGGCCGTTTTCAACTTTCGTCCGCTCGATGCGAATGCCCTCAACGTGCGTGCCGCCGAGGATTTCAACGGGCTGTGCATAAAAAACAAAGTGTGCCCGCTTCGGCTTACCGCTGGGATCAATGCCTGAGAAGGCACGCAGGGTCTCCAGGTTCTTCTCGGCCAGACGTCGATCCCGATCATCCATGTCGGCAGGCATTTCATCCGACAGGTCTGCCGGATCGACCACGGGAACACATTCGGAAAGATCCAGCATTTCACGCAATTCGACATTGGTAAATTTTGCGTCCTGTGGACCGCGCCGACCCAGCACATAGACGTCCTTGATCGGCGAAGCGTCCATCGCATCGCGGGCATAAAGCGGCAGGTCGGTTTTGGCGCGGCCTGATTTAGAGCGGACCAACAGGCGGGCAACATCCAGAGCGACATTGCCGTTGCCGATGACCATGGCGGCATTGATCTTAAGATCCGGTTCCAGCTCGACGAAATCCGGATGGCCATTATACCAGCCGACAAAGGCAGCTGAACCGTGCACCCCGACCTTGTCAGATCCAGGGATCGTCAGCTTGCGGTCCGCCGGCGCACCGATGGCGAGGATCACCACATCGTAGATCTCGCGCAATTCGTCCAGCGTCAGATCGCGACCAACCTCGACATTGCCAAAATAGCGAATGTCGCCGGCCAAAGCTGTTTTTTCGAATTTCTTGGCGACCTTCTTGGTTGTCTGATGATCGGGCGCGACACCGCCGCGAATCAGGCCATAAGGCGTCGGCAGCCTTTCGATGATATCGATGATCGGGTTTTCGATACTTTTCTGGATGGCATCGGCAGCATAGAACCCGGCTGGCCCCGAACCAATGATTGCGATCGAAATTGCCACCTTGCCCCCCGCTTTGCTTTAAACGGAACCGTAATCTGGAACGTTTGTTTACGCGTCCGATACCGTCCACGTATGGCCGGCATGCATGATGGATGCGAGATCCGCATTTTTATTTCGCTTGTGCGCTTCGGCCTTGAGCGCAGCCACGCCCTCGCCATAGCTGGCGGCCGGGCTGCAGTAGATCACGCCCAGTGCAACAGGCAGATGATGATCGTCCATCGCCGCCAGCATCCCCGCCAGCGTACGGTTGGTTTCGTCATGCACCAGCACGCCAGCAGCTTCGGGGCCTTCTTCGCCAAAAGTTACAACTTCGATGCTCAGCGTATCGCGGTTTAGCTTGAGACCCTTGTTGGCATCGGCGCCAAACACCAGAGGCTTGCCGTGCTCGCAGACGACCTGACGGTCAGCAGCGACCGCCTTTTCGGTGATGTCGGCAAATACGCCATCATTGTAGACAATGCAGTTTTGCAGAATTTCAACAAAGCTGGCACCCTTGTGCTGATGTGCACGCTTGAGAATTACCGGCAGATCCTTCTGTTGGGTATCGACACCCCGAGCGACGAATTTGGCGCCGGCACCGAGCACAAAGACGCAGGCCGAAACAGGATTGTCGACTGAGCCCAACGGCGTTGACGGCGAGCGCGTGCCCGCTCTGGACGTCGGTGAAGCCTGGCCTTTGGTCAGACCGTAGATTTCGTTGTTGAACAGCAGAACCTGCACATCGACGTTACGGCGGATCACGTGCATCAGGTGATTGCCGCCAATCGACAGCATATCGCCATCACCGCCGACGACCCATACATCAAGCTCGGGATTGGCCAGCTTGATACCGGTCGCAAACGCCGGCGCCCGTCCGTGAATGGTATGGAAGCCATAGGTTTCAACGTAATAAGGAAACCGCGCGGCACAACCGATACCGGACACGAAAACGGTATTGGCAGGATCGGCTTCGATGTCGGCCAGAGTTTTCTGCACGGCTTTGAGGATCGCATAGTCACCACACCCCGGGCACCAGCGGACTTCCTGATCGGTCGCGTAATCCTTGGCGGTGCGTTTGACGGGCGGCGTCAGTTCGTTCATCTCAATTCTCCAGTATCTCGAGGATCGCGTCCTCGATTTCGCTGATGCGGAACGGCTGGCCGGAAATCTTGTTCAGGCCCTTTGCCGCAATCAGGTATTCGGCTTTCAACAGCGTGATCAGCTGACCGTTGTTCATTTCCGGAATCAGCACCTGCTCATAGCTGCGCAGGAGGGCGCCAAGATTTTTCGGCAGCGGCCAGATGTTGCGCAGATGGATATGAGCGACGTTCTTGCCGCGTTTTTGCAGATTGTCGACGGCGCGATTGATCGGCCCGTAGGTCGAGCCCCAGCCGACCACGGCGAGCTTGCCGGACGCTTCACCCAGCTCAACCTGCTGTTCGGGGATGTCGTTGGCAATGCCGTCGATCTTGGCGGCACGGACCTTGGTCATCTTGTGATGATTGTCCGGATCATAGGAAATATGCCCGGTATCATAGCTGCGCTCGATGCCGCCGATACGGTGCATCAGGTCTGGCGTGCCCGGCTTGGCCCAGACCCGCGCCAGCGTCTTGTCGTCGCGCAGGAACGGGTGGAAGCCTTCTTTCTCGGTACGGAATTCAACCGGGAACGGCGTGTAGGCATCCAGATCCGGCAAGCGCCACGGCTCGGCGGCATTGGCGATGTAGCCGTCGGTCAGCAGCATTACCGGGGTCATGTATTTGGTGGCCAGCCTGACCGCTTCGATCCCGACCTCGAAACAGTCGGACGCCGAGCGGGTCGACAGCACGACCAGCGGCGCATCGGCATTACGACCGTAGACGGCCTGATACAGGTCCGACTGTTCTGTCTTGGTCGGCAGCCCGGTTGAAGGTCCACCACGCTGCGAGTTGACGATGATCATCGGCAGTTCCGCCGACAGCGCGAGGCCGATGGCTTCGCCCTTCAGCGCAATCCCCGGACCCGAACTCGACGTAATGCCGATGGCCCCGGCATAGCTGGCACCGATCGCAGCGCAGGCTGCGGCAATTTCATCTTCAGCCTGGAACGTTGTTACGCCAAGGTGCTGCATGCGCGCCAGTGAATGCAAAAGCGGCGACGCCGGGGTAATCGGATAGGATGCGAAAAGAATTTCCAGCGACGCCAGCTCGGCACCTTTGACCAGCCCCCAGGCCAGCGCCTCGGTTCCGGTAACGGTTCTGTAAAGGCCAGGCGCAATATCCGCAGGCGCAATGTGAAATCCATGGATACCGTCCGGCAGTTCCGCCGTTTCGCCCATTGCGTGCCCTGCATTCATCGCCGCGATGTTGGCGTTGGCTATGTCCGGTCGGCTGGCGAACTTGCCGGTCAGCCATTCCTGGGTGGTTTTCCGGGAACGGCCGAACAGCCAGTATACAAAGCCGAGCGCCCACATGTTCTTGCAGCGCAGTGCCTCTTTTTTGGAAAGTTCGAACGTCTTGACCGATTCCAGGGTCATCGCCGAAATATCGATGGCGACGACACGGAACTTGTCGAGCGTGCCGTCATCAAGTGGCGTCTTGTCGAACCCGGCCTTGGCCAGATTGCGGTCATTGAAGGTGCCGGTATCGAGAATCAGCAGCCCGCCCTTGCGGAGCCGCGACATTTCAACCTTGAGGGCGGCCGGGTTCATGGCCACCAGCACATCAAAATCATCGCCCGACGTCATGATCCGCCTGGCCCCGAAATTGATCTGGAACGACGAGACCCCGAATGTGGTGCCGACCGGGGCGCGAATTTCAGCCGGGAAATCCGGGAACGTCGACAGATCGTTACCGGCAAGCGCCGTGGCTTCGGTAAACTGACCACCGGTCAGCTGCATGCCGTCACCACTGTCGCCGGAGAACCGGACAACAGCAGATTCCAGCTCGTCCCTGCTTGAGGCGTCGGTCGATGCGTTGAGAACCTTGTCAATTTTTGTCATGCGAATCTTCTGCCAAGAGCGTCGGTGGATTGTGGCGTTAAACGCGGAACCAAGCTACGCCGCACAATACAAGTTCGTGAAATTCAACAGAAATATAGGCCGGGTATAGGGTGCGGACAACCTGCGAATGATTTGATTTATTCCCGACAAGGCTGGCAAAACCTTTCATCCGGGGCGATAGTATCCGCCCCTCGTCATGACTGGAGTCCCGAATGTCCGCCAGGCCCGCCTTTCCAACCGCCCCCGCCGAGTTGCTCGATGAGCTGCTGAAATCCGCCAAGGCCCAGGGAGCCGATGCCGCCGATGCGCTTCTGGTCGAGGGCACGTCGTCCAGTTTGTCTTGCCGGCTGGGCGAGGCCGAAGATCTGGAACGCTCGGAAGGCTGGGATCTTGGCCTCAGGGTCCTGATCGGCAAGCGACAGGCGGTCGTCTCCTCGTCCGATCTGTCGTCGCACGCACTGGACGAGCTGCTCAACCGCGCCGTCGCCATGGCGCGCTGTGTACCCGAAGACGCCTATGCCGGTCTCGCCGATCCTGATCAGCTGGCGACATCGATCCCCGATCTCGACGAATATGATCCGGCAGAACCGACGGCCGAGCAGATGATCGATATGGCAAGAGCCTGCGAAGATGCAGCCCGCGCCGTCAAAGGCATCACCAATTCCGAAGGGGCCGGCGTCAGCTTCGGCAAATCGACCGTCTATCTGGCCGGCACCAACGGCTTCAACGGCACCCGGCAGGGTTCACGCTTTTCTCTCAGCGTCAGCGTCGTCGCCGGTGAAGGCACGATGATGGAACGCGATTACGATTATTCGTCCGCGGTCTGGCTGAGCGATCTTGAAGACCCCACAGTCATCGGCACCAAGGCCGGTGAGAACACCGTCAGACGGCTCAACCCGCAGAAGGCCAAAAGCGCCCAGCTGCCGATTGTTTTCGATCCACGGGTTGCCTCGTCTCTGGTCGGCCATCTGACCGGCGCCATCAACGGCCATTCGGTGGCCCGCGGCACAACCTTTCTCGCCGCCAAGATGGACAAGCAGGTGTTTGCCGACGGCATCACCATCGTCGACGACCCGCTGCGCCGGCGCGGCCTGCGCTCTAAACCGTTCGACGGTGAAGGCATCGCCACGAAGCAGCGCAACCTGATTGATGACGGTCGGCTGACGACGTGGATCCTTGATCTGTCAACATCCCGGCAGCTCGGCCTTGAAACCACCGGGCATGCTTCACGCGGCACCAGTGGCCCGCCGAGCCCGTCGGCAACCAACGTGCATCTGGCACCGGGCAACATCACGAAGATCGATCTGATCGCCGGCATCAAAAGCGGATTTTACGTTACCGAGCTGATCGGCATGGGCGTCAACACAATCACAGGCGATTACTCCCGAGGCGCCGGCGGCTTCTGGATCGAAAATGGCGAGATCGCCTATCCGGTCAACGAAGTGACCATCGCCGGCAACCTCGCCGACATGTACATGCACATGACCCCCGCCGACGATCTGGAATTCAAGCACGCGACCAACGCACCGACGGTACGGGTCGATGGCATGACTATCGCGGGACGATAGATGGCATGACCATCGCGGGACGGGAAATACACCTAAGCGTAATCCTCGCCCTGAACTTGATCCAGGATCCATAAAAATACAAATCCGCTGACAAACGGTTATGGGCCCTGAATCAAGTTCAGGGCGACGTCTTGTATGTTTATAAAAAATTCACCACAGCCCGACAGCAACAGCCGGACCAAAACATAATGGAACCACAGCGGCGCAGAAGACAGAGATTGATCCGGGCTGCAAACCCTTCGCGCCTATGGGTCTCTGTGATTTTTATTGAAAGCCAGCGTGGCTACTGAGCTTCCCGGCACTTATTCCATTGCCGTCATCCCGGCGCAGGTCAGTTCGGCATCAAAAGCGCCAGTCCGGCAGGGGCCAGGGTGATGCGGGCCGGCAGGTTGGCGAGGATATCGCCATCGCCCTGCACCGGTTCGTTGTCGACCCGCTCGACGATGATGTCGGTGGCCGGAACGATCTTCACATCAGGTAACCGGTCCAGCCGCCCCAGCGCCAGCCAGATCGCATAGCGCAGGGTTCTGAGCGCGCCCGGTTTCATGAACAGCACGACATGCAGGGTCGGGTCTTCAAGACGGGCTTCGCGGGCGCAGACAAATGTACCACCATAATAATGACCGTTGGCGATGACGGCCGAAGCGACATCATAGGTGACCCCGTCTACAATCACGCGGTACTTTGGAAACTTGAAGCAGACCAGCGTCCGCAGGGTTGAGAGCACATAGGCGAGCTTGCCGAACAGTTTCTTGATCGCCGGCCTGACCTCGGCCACCACATGCGCATCGAAGCCGAACCCGGCCATCATCACGAAACGGCGTCCGTTGACAATGCCCACCGATATCGGCCTCGGGTGACCATGCGCAATGGTCTCGGCGATTTCCCGGGGCGAGCCGCCAAGGCCGATCTCATGCGCCAGAACGTTGGCGGTGCCGAGCGGGATCACCGCCAACGGCAACTTCTTGTCGCCAAGGCCGTTGACCACTTCGTTGATGGTGCCGTCACCACCGGCCACAGCGATCACGTCATGCTGCGTGTTATCGGCTGAACGGGCAAAAGCTTCGGCATCGCCACGTTTGGTCGTCGGACGCACATCGACATCAACCCCTTCAGCGATCAAGGCACTCAGGATGCGCTCGAAACGACGGCGCCGACGCCACCCGGCGGTCGGGTTATGGATCACCAGCACGCGCCGTGCGGTTCTTTCGGAAAGCGGGGAGGATTCAGTCAAAACGCGGCGCTCCAAATACAAAAACAACGAAAACCCGTGCCGTAACCAACATCAAAAATATGTGTAAGTCATGTGACAGATTCTTGAAAGTTTTAATCCGTCACAAAAGTAAAATGTGTGCCGTTTATTATGTGACTACTAAATCATGTAGTACTGGGCAGAGATCGAAAAAACGTGAACGATCTATCGAACAAACAACATCGGTATCGCAGCATCTGGATATCCGATATCCATCTTGGCACGCCGGGCTGTCAGGCGGACATGCTGCTGGATTTTCTCAAGAACACGGAAAGCAAGTATCTGTATCTGGTCGGCGACATCATCGACGGCTGGCGCATGAAACGATCATGGTATTGGCGTCAGGCACACAACGACGTCATCCAGAAAGTACTGCGCAAGGCGCGCAAAGGCACCCGGGTCATCTACATCCCCGGCAACCACGATGAGAGTTTCCGCGACTTCACCAATCATCGTTTTGGTCGCGTCGCGGTGTTGTATGAAACCGTGCACACCATGGCCGACGGCAAGCGTTATCTGGTTCTGCACGGCGACCGCTTTGATGGTGTCTTGAAGTATGCCAAGTGGTTGGCGTTCCTCGGTGACAATGCCTACACCGCGGCGATTGCCGTCAACGTGTGGTTCAACTTGATCCGCCGCAAGTTCGGCCTGCCTTACTGGTCGCTGTCGGCGTATCTCAAGCACAAGGTCAAGAACGCCGTCGAATACATTTCCAGGTTCGAAGACGCGGTGGTTGAAGAAGCGCACCGGCGCGGCACCGACGGCGTCATCTGCGGCCACATCCATTCCGCCGAAATTCGTGAGATCAACGGCATCACCTATTGCAACGACGGTGACTGGGTCGAGAGCTGCACGGCCCTCGTCGAACACTTCGACGGCCGGCTCGAAATTCTCAAGTGGGCCGAACTGCAAGGCCTGTCGCTGCTGGAGAAAGACTCATGCGCATCCTCATCGCCAGTGACGCCTGGCTTCCTCAGGTCAATGGCGTTGTCCGTTCGCTCGATACTGTAAGACAAGGCCTGATCCACCGCGATCACACGGTCGAGATGGTGACGCCAGACCGGTTTCGCACCATCCCCTGTCCGACCTATCCGGAAATCAGGCTGGCGGTGTTGCCCGGGGCAAAAACCGCATCGCTGATTGAAGCGTTCAGGCCGGACGCCATTCACATCGCCACCGAAGGCCCGCTCGGTCAGGCCGCGCGCAAACACTGCCTGCAGATGGGCTACCCGTTCACGACCGCCTATCACACCCGGTTCCCGGAATATATACATGCCCGCTGCCGCTTCCCACTGAGCTGGAGCTACGCGCATCTCCGCGCCTTTCACAACGCCGGCAAGCGGATCATGGTGGCGACACAAACCATCGAGGATGATCTGCGGACCCGTGGCTTCAACAACATCGTGCGCTGGACTCGCGGCGTCGATACCGAACTGTTTCACCCCCGAGACAAATCTTTTCTCGACTGGCCTCGGCCGATCAGCGTTTTCGTCGGTCGCGTCGCCATTGAAAAAAACATCGAAGCGTTTCTAAAGCTGGATATACCCGGCACTAAAATGATCGTCGGCGACGGCCCGGCCCGCGCACACCTTGAAGCGGCGTACCCTGAAGCCAAATTCGTCGGCTCGAAAGAAGGCGAAGACCTTGCCCGTCACTTTGCCGCCGCCGATGTGTTCGTGTTCCCGAGCCGCACCGACACGTTTGGCCTTGTCC
>JANRAT010000331.1 GCA_030727885.1 Rhodospirillales bacterium
TCGCGATTCTACCCGATTAAAACTTGGGGCGGGGCTATTTTTAGAGGTGCCCTTTTATTAATAACGATTCGCATGCCGAGGCGCTCGTGCATGTGAGAATCAGTTGTGGGATAAAAAATTATGCGCGTTACGAAAAAACTGGCGATTTTGTGTCTGGCCACCTTGCCGATGACCAATGTAGCTATGGCCGCTGATCGTGCGACCGGGACATATCTTGGTGCCGGTTTTGGTGCCAATTTTGCTGGTGATAACGATCTGAAGGGCACCGGCGTTAACACCGAAATCTCACACGAAAATGGTTTTGCAGGTCTTATATCGCTTGGCCATGCCTATGCGAACGGTCTGCGCGGTGAATTGGAATTCGCCGACAGACGCAACGGCATTGATAAAAGCGGCACGACTTCAACCGGCGGCAGCAGTACCGTCATCAGTGCCATGATCAATGGGTATTATGATTTTGCCACAGGTTCCGCCTTCATTCCCTACCTTGGTGCCGGTATCGGCGCAGGTCGTTTGAGCATGAACGTAAACCCGGCCGGGTCTTCCAGCATTGACAGTTCAGGCAACGGCGTCGCCCTGCAGGGTATCGCCGGCCTTGGGTATCAGTTCAATGAGAGTTGGCTTGGTTCTGTTGAATACCGTTATTTCAATCTGCAGCGTGCGGACGTGAAAGCTGCCAACGGGAATAAGATCGATGCCGATTACGACGCCCATATGATTATGGTCGGTCTTCGCTACACGATTGGCGCCGAAAAGAAACCAATGGCGATGGAAAAGCCGGCACCTGCGCCGCAGCCAGTTGCACAAAAGCAGCCGGAGCCGGCTCCAAAGCCAGCGCCGGCACCAGCACCAGCGCCAATTGCACGGAACTACATCGTGTTCTTTGACTGGAACAAAGCCGATATCTCCGACGAAGCAATGGCGATCCTTAAAAGCGCCGCCGAGAATGCCCGCAAAGGCAATATCAGCCGCATTCAGGCAACCGGCCACGCCGACACCTCGGGTACCAAGGCTTACAACCTGAAACTCTCCGAGAAGCGTGCTCTTGCCGTTCAGGCCAAACTGAACAGCCTCGGCATCGCCACCAATCAGATTGCCGTTGAAGGTAAGGGCGAACTGCAGCCACTGGTTCCGACCGCTGATGGCGTCCGTGAACCGCAGAACCGTCGTGTTGAGATCGTCTTCCCGTAACAGGAAAGTACGACACAAAACATCTGAACCGGGCCCCTTAACGGGGCCCGGTTTATTTTTGGCCAAAGCCTAATCAACTCTCAGCATACTTTAGACACAGATATGCGACGCCCCGGACAAACATGCCCGGGGGGATGAATTAAGCTTATGAAAACTTACTGGGTTTTTTCGACGAGGATAACGTCCGGATGGCAGGTGTTCGGAACATCTACATCGCTTGAAGGGATCTTCATGGAGAATGACACCAGATCAGCAGGATTGAGGCTGCTAAGCGCCGAGAAGGTCGTAAGATTATGTTCGCAGTATTGATCACGCTCAGAGATTGAACGCTGTGAGGCCCGATTCGCGAGCGCTGTGACATAAGCATTCAAGGCCTTTTCGCCACTTGCACCATGCAGGGTCTGGAACAGACTTTTCAGTGCACGTCCCTGATCAACCAGAGCCGACTGAAATTTGCGCGCGAAATTATTATATTGGGGTCTGGCACCGCAGGTCAGGGCAGCAACCATCAGATCAGTTTGCAGGGCGCGGACATGAAATGCAGCTCTATCAGCACGGCTGTCGCAGCTCGCGGCGATGGCAGAACCGGCAGTAACCCCGGTAATTGCGACAGCTACAGCGAATCCGAACGCTTTTCTTCGCATTTTTATTTCCCCTGTTCCCCGAATCTTGAAAGAAAGTCCCACGTTTTCCATTTCGCATCAAGAGGTTTATGGCCGAAACTTGGCAAACTGGTGCGCTTGGCGGAAAGGTGTGTATCCTTGTGCTGTCATTTGCTATGAAGCGTCGCAACGTTCGTTCTCAGCCAGCGGGATATCACCTTGACCAAAATCACCCCCGAAATGATCGCCGAACACGGCCTATCCAAAGATGAATACGCAAAGATTCTGGAAATTCTGGACGGTCGCACGCCGAACAGGACTGAACTGGGTATCTTTTCGGTAATGTGGTCAGAGCATTGCTCCTACAAATCGTCGAAGAAATGGCTGAAAACCCTGCCGACCGAAGGTCCGCAGGTAATCTGTGGGCCGGGCGAGAATGCCGGTGTCGTCGATATTGGTGATGGTCAGGCAGCGATCTTCAAAATGGAAAGCCACAACCACCCCTCCTATATTGAGCCATATCAGGGGGCGGCAACCGGCGTCGGCGGCATTCTCCGTGATGTTTTCACCATGGGCGCGCGTCCTGTC
>JANRAT010000332.1 GCA_030727885.1 Rhodospirillales bacterium
CGGTGGTGGCGGCGCCGTACCCGATGTCTTCAACGGCCTTGCCGTCGGCGACACGGTGACGATTGCCAATACCGGTTCAAACAATAAGACGTATACGGTCAATGCCATTTCCGCTGATGGCTCAACCATCACTGTCGACGAAACTGTAACCAACGAAACCGACTTTAATGCCACGTTTGCAGGATCAAACAGCTTTGCCTACACCGTCGGCACGCAAATTGTTTTTGATGCCGCCACGGATACCATTACGGTTCAGGATACCAGTGGCACGAACGTTGCGGGCTCGTTCTCGCAACTCAAGGCAGGCATGTCGATCACCATCAGCGGTGCAACCACCAACAACGGCGTGTTTACCATTGCCAGCGTCGCCGCCGATGGCTCGTCGATTACCGTCAACCAGAATATCACTGTTAACGAAACCGACACCAATGGCACCCGGGTACAATCTTTTGCTGCCGCCGGCACCATTTCCGCCAACAGCTATTATTCCGGCGATTCCGTCGGCGGGACCCAACGGGTCAGTGAACTTCGCAGTTACGATGACGATATAACGGCAATCGACCCGGCATTTGAAAAAGCCATCCGCGCCATGATGCTGGTGTTACAGGGCGAATACGGCACAGCCGGCGGTCTTGATCAGAATCTGGAGCGCGTCAGTCAGGCCCGCTATCTGATCGACTCATCGCTGGATTTCACTGTAAGCGGCACGGCACCTTTTGGCACAGAAAACACCAGCAACATCGCCCAGATCCAGCAGGATATCGGTTTTAATCAGTTGCTGGTCAAAAACCAGAATCAGCTGCACACCGACTTTATCGGCTTCCTTGACAGCTCAATTTCGGACATATCCGAGGCAGACCCCTTGACGGCAATTACCAAACTTCTGGACGAGCAGCGTGCATTGGAAGCATCGTATCAAGCCTTCAGCAAAGTGAAGCAGCTCACCCTCGTAAACTACCTGTAATGATACAGAATTAGGTTTGCCATTGATCGGATTAAGCTGAATTTGCCTGTTACAGGCTTAAAAAGATGTTATTATATGAGGAATCACGTTTGAATGGATGGTAACTCAATGAGCTCCCAACAAAGCAAAATCAAAAGCTATGAGCGCGTACCCGTCGCCGGACAGCCAGCCCAGACTGAGGGTTGGGCGTTACTTGAAGCGGCGAAACGTATGGCCAGTGCCATTGTCAGCGGCGATCCATCCGAAAAGCAGACCAAGGAAAACATGAAGACTGCGCTTCGCCTTAACTGGCGTTTGTGGACCATCTTCCAGGCTGAACTCCTTGATGAAAAATGCCCTGTTCCTGAAGAAATCCGCATCAACATGCTGACCTTGTGCCAGTTCGTCGACAAGCAGACGGTCAAAATTCTGATCAATCCGAGCCCGGAAATCATGGTCCCGCTGATCGACATCAACAGAAACATCGCCGCAGGACTTATGCACCTGCCAGAGCGGGAAGCGGAAAGCGAAGCACCGGCTGCTGCACCAGCCACCGACCAACCACGCATAAGCCTCGATACTGAGGCATAGCTTTCAATCAAGCAGGCACATGCAAATCAAACTGTGTTCATATACGCCAGATTTCCCGTTCCCAAATCCTTCGGGCAGATGTTGCGCTAATCTTTTTGACTGTTGCCCATGACTCTCTGTCCTGAATACGAAACATATTTGGATATTTTGCAGGAAATAATCGACCTGCAACTCGCCGGCAAGATTCCGGAAGCTCTTAATGTGATTTCCGAAAACCTGCACGCTTACGCCGACAAACCGGAATTGTATCTGCTAACGGCGGTATGCAGTTATCGCCGCAATGCGATCGGCCAGGCGATTGAACTCTGCGAAAAGGCCCATCAGATCGATCCCGAAAATCAGGAAGTGGTCGACAGCCTGGCTGTTCTTAAAACGATCTCCGGCAATCTGAACGAAGGGTTGTATTACGCCAAGCTGGCAACAACCCTGTCTCCGCATCGTGACATTCCGGATTTGTTGCCGCTCGAATTCTCAAGCTTCTTTTATGCGCTGAGCATTGCCGCCCCGTCCCGGCATTATCTGGATGGTCTTTATCTGTTCAATGGCCGGCAGTTCCCGGCAGCGATCACTGAATTTGAAGCCGAATTACAGATAAATCCCGATAACATGGCTGCCATGAAAATGCTCGGGCATGCCCAGTTATTTGTCGGCCAGCCGGATGATGCGCTGAATAACCTTTCCAGATTTGCAGAAAAATATCCGGACGACGCTGAAATTCCAGTTCTTTCCGCGATGGCTCACTGCATGCGTGCTGACTTTGATGCCGCCCATGACATGTGCCAGGTCGCCATTGAGATGGACCCGGAGTCGATCAAGACCCTGTCACAGGTTCTCGAG
>JANRAT010000333.1 GCA_030727885.1 Rhodospirillales bacterium
GGAAAAGACCACGCTCATGTCCGAGCACAATCAGGTTGCCTTTGAAGTACCGACCGATGCCAACAAGCACGAAATCAAGACGGCTGTCGAAACGCTTTTCAAAGTCAAAGTGACCGCAGTCAACACGTTGCTGCAAAAGGGCAAGACCAAACGTTTCCGCGGCAAGCCCGGCCGTCGCAGCGATTACAAGAAAGCCGTAGTCACGCTTGCCGAGGGTAACAGCATCGACGTTACCACGGGCGTCTGACGGGGGAATTTGATAAATGGCACTTAAACAGTACAAACCCGATACCCCAGGCCAGCGCGGCTTAGTCCTCGTCGACCGTTCGAGTCTCTGGAAAGGCGATCCCGTAAAGTCGCTGACACAGGGTCTTCGTAAAAAGGGTGGTCGTAACAACACCGGTCACATTACGGCTCGCCGTATTGGTGGTGGTCATAAACGCCGCTATCGTATGATTGACTTCAAGCGCACCAAAATGGATGTCGCAGCGACGGTGGAGCGTATTGAATACGATCCGAACCGGACCGCCTTCATTGCCTTGATCACGTACACCGATGGCGAGCAGGCATACATCCTGGCACCGCAGCGTCTGTCTGTTGGCGATCAGGTAATCTCCGGCAAGACCGGCGTAGACATTAAACCGGGTAATGCCATGCCGATGGCATCGATGCCGGTTGGCACGATCATTCACAACGTCGAGATGAAACTCGGCAAAGGTGGCCAGATGGCCCGCTCTGCCGGCACCTACGCGCAGATCATCGGTAAAGATCAGGGTTATGCCCAGATCCGCTTGGGCTCGGGCGAAATTCGCCTGGTCCGTTCCGAGTGCATGGCGACGGTTGGTGCAGTTTCCAATCCCGATCAACAGAACATCAATCTGGGTAAAGCGGGTCGCAAGCGCTGGCTCGGTAAGCGTCCGTCGGTTCGCGGCGTTGCCATGAACCCGGTCGATCACCCACATGGTGGTGGCGAAGGCCGTACGTCCGGTGGCCGTCATCCGGTTACGCCATGGGGCAAGCCGACCAAAGGCAAGAAAACGCGCAACAACAAACAGACGGATCGGCTGATTATGCGCAGCCGGCACGTCCGCAAGAAATAAGAGGAGGGCGGAACTATGCCTCGCTCCGTTTGGAAAGGACCGTTCGTCGACGGTTATCTGCTCAAGAAGGCAGAGGATGCCCGTGCATCCGGTCGCAATACGGTTATCAAAACTTGGTCGCGCCGCTCGACCATTCTGCCGCAGTTCGTCGGGCTTACGTTCGGCGTATACAACGGTCAGAAATTTATCCCGGTCCTGGTGACCGAGGAAATGATCGGCCACAAGTTTGGTGAGTTCTCGCCGTCCAGGACCTATTACGGCCAGGGCGTCGATAAGAAAGCGAAGAGGGCGTAATTATGGGTAAGAAAGCCTTAGAGCGCCAACTGAACGATAACGAAGCAATGGCGTTTGCCAAGCAGATCCGTACCAGCCCGCGCAAGCTCAATCTGGTCGCTCAAAGCATTCGTGGTCTTTCATGCTCAAAAGCATTGTCGCAGCTGATGTTCTCGCGTCGTCGCATCGCACAGGATGTGAAGAAATTGCTCGAAAGCGCAATTGCCAACGCTGAAAACAATCATCAGCTCGACGTTGATCGGCTTTATGTAGCCGAAGCCAGCGTCGGCAAGGCGCTCGTCATGAAGCGGTTCCGTGCTCGTGCACGCGGTCGTGTCGGCCGTATCGAGAAACCGTTCAGCAACATGCGCCTGGTCGTTCGTGAGCGCGAGGAGTCGATTTAATGGGTCAGAAAATCAATCCAGTTGGGTTCCGTCTCGGTATCAATCGTACCTGGGACTCCCGCTGGTTCGCAGAAAAGAACTATGCGACGTTGCTGCATGAAGATATTCGTATCCGCGAATTCCTGCGCAAGAAACTTGCTGCAGCCGGTGTATCGAAGATTGTCATCGAACGTCCTGCCAAGAAAGCACGTGTGACCATTCACACCGCGCGTCCTGGTGTCGTTATCGGCCGCAAGGGTCAGGACATTGAAAAGCTGCGTCGTGAGATTGCTTCCATGACGACCGCTGACGTGCACTTGAACATCATCGAAATCCGCAAGCCGGAAGTCGATGCCCAGCTGGTTGCCGAGAACGTCGCACAGCAGATGGAGCGCCGGGTTTCGATCCGTCGTGCCATGAAGCGCGCCGTGCAGTCGGCCATGCGTATGGGTGCCCAGGGCATTCGTATCAATTGCTCGGGTCGCCTCGGTGGCGCAGAAATCGCGCGCATGCAGTGGTATCGCGAAGGTCGCGTGCCGCTTCACACCCTGCGCGCCAACATTGATTACGGCGAAGCACGGGCATTGACCACGTACGGCATCTG